>NZ_VWWC01000309.1:0-3774 GCF_011753175.1 Burkholderia sp. Cy-637
CGCGGCTCGCCGCGGCGCTGGAGCGGCAGTGCCGCGAGGGCACGCGCGCGGCCTTGCCGCCCGACGGCGGCGCGGCGCTCGACCGGCTGATCGAGGCGATCAACGGCACCGGCCGGCAGGCGGCCGAGCGCGAGGCCGAGCTGCTGGTGGTGCAGGCCGCCTATGCGCACGACCTGCGCACGCCGCTCACGCGCATCGGCCTGCGCAGCGAGATGCTCGACGACACGGCGATGCGCGATGCGATGGCCGGCGATCTCGCCGAGATGAACGAACTGGTGGAGGCCAGCCTGGCCTGCGCGCGGACCCAGTCGGGCGGGCTCGAATCGCCGCGCCGGGTCGACGCGGATCGCATGTTCGATACGCTGGTCGACAATTATCACGACGCGGGGCGCGTGGTCGAACTGGATGGCCGGGTCGGCCGGCCGATCGTCACCTGCCCGCATGCGCTGCGCCGCGTGCTGATGAACCTGATCGACAATGCGCTGCGCTACGGCACCGACGTGCGCCTGCGCGTGCGCGTGGAGGCCCAGCACCTGGTGCTCGCGGTGCTCGATTCGGGGCCCGGCATCGCGCCTTCGCAACTGGCGGCGGTGTTCGAACCTTGGTATCGCGCGCCGGAATCAGCCGCGAAGGCGAAGGGTTCGGGCCTGGGCCTGGCGATCGCGCGCCGGCTGGTGAAGGCGATGCGCGGCGATCTTCAACTGCGCAATCGTCGTGGCGGCGGGCTCGAGGCCACCTTGCGGCTGCCGCTGGTGATCGCCTGAGGATGAGGGTTGCGCGGCGGTGGCGTCGAGGCGATTCGACTGCATCTCGAGAGCGGCAGGCACCGCTTGATTGCCTGACGGCCGGCGGCGTCGCGGGGTTCCGCGCCGACCGCCGTGTTGCTCGATGACGAAAGGCATGGCGTTTCGCGTGCTGCCTGGCGAAGCGACATCCCGGGACGGAGATCCGGGCCCGTCAGTGATGCGCATACAGCGAGGCCGTGTCGACCGGCACGAGACGCGCGCCCGATTCCGCGCCGGCATGGCCTTCGGCGCCATACGAGGTCTTCGCGACATCGGCCTGGTCCATCATCCATTGCGCCGCTTCGGCGTGGAGCGTCTGCGCGCTCTGCCCGCGCTGCGATGCCGGCGCGCCGGCGAGCGGGTCGTAGTGCGGGGCCGGGCCGTAGCCGCTGGCGAAGGCGGCCGGGGCCGCGGCGATACCGGCGGCGACGATCGCCGCGATCAGGTAGGGCTTGAACATGATGCTTTACCTCGAGTCGATGAGTGTGAGAGTGGACGATCGCTGGTTCGTGGCGTTCAGCTGCCGCGATAGAGGTCCTGCAAGGCGGCGAGCTGGCCGTCCTTCTGCGCCTCGACCAGCTGGGCGCGGACTTCGGCGCGCGTGAGCGGATGGTTCATGGCGCGGGCGACCTGCGTTTGCACGCTGTCCTGGGCCGGGGCCGATTGGGCGGGCATCGCGGCGAAGGCGCTGGCTGCCGTGGCGGACAGGGCGGCGACGGCGAGCGACAGGACGAGTTTCGAGGCTTTCATGGTGTTCTCCAGTTTCAGTGAGTGTTCGGCAGTGCTTGGGTGACGGTCGGGTGATGCTGCGTGGCTGCGTGCGGATCAGCTGCCGCGATAGAGGTCCTGCAGGGCGGCGAGCTGGCCGTCCTTCTGCGCCTCGATCAACTGGGCGCGGACTTCGGCGCGCGTGAGCGGATGGTTCATGGCGCGGGCGACCTGCGTTTGCACGGTGTCCTGGGCCGGAGCCGATTGGGCGGGCATCGCGGCGAAGGCGCTGGCGGACAGGGCGGCGACGGCGAGCGACAGGACGAGTTTCGAGGCTTTCATGGTGTTCTCCAGTTTCAGTGAGTGTTCGGCAGTGCTTGAGTGAAGGTCGGGTGATGCTGCGTGACTGTGTGAGGATCAGCCGCCGCGATAGAGGTTCTGCAGGGCGGCGAGCTGGCCGTCCTTCTGCGCTTCGATCAACTGGGCGCGGACTTCGGCGCGCGTGAGCGGCGCGTTCATCGCGCGGGACACTTGCGTCTGCACGGTGCCCTGGGCCGGAGCCGATTGGGCGGGCACCGAGGCGAAGGCCGAGGAAGCGGCGGCGAACGAGGCGGCGAGGGCAAACGACAGGGCGATCTTCGAGACTTTCATGGTGTTCTCCTGGAACAGTTCAGTGGTCGGTGATGCGTCGGGGTTTCGCGTCGTCCGGTCGTTGCCGGCCGGGTGACTGGCCGGTTTGCGTTTGCGTCCGGCGTGAAAGCATTACAACCGGCGCACGTATCTCGTGTGTTTCGTCGAACCGGGTTTGTTGCAAGCACATGTATCGGATACGCGGGCGGATACGTTGCGACACAAATCTCGGGGCGGCGGGGATTCCGACCCGGTATTTCCGGGCTGCGAAAGCGGGGAAAGCCGGTGGAGAGGCTTGTCGGAAGGGCATGGGCAGGCGCTCGCCTGCCAAGGGCCGTCACGGCCCGCTACGGCCCGCCATGGCCCGCCATGGCCGCTATGGCGCCCCATATGAACGAAACCCCGAATCGCCTGACCGGCGATCCGGGGTTTTTGCCTTCCGCCGCCGGCAGGCCCCGGCGGCGCCACGCTCAACCGAAGGTGAAACTGAAGGCCTTGGCGCCCGGATCGAGGAATTCGATCGTGAAGGTATGGTCGCGTACCGGCCCGCGCTGGCGCACCAGTTGATACAGGCGCGAGGCGTCGATGCTGCCGCTGCCGTCGGCGGCGACATCGGCGCCATGCGCGTCGCCGGGCGGCGCGCCGTCGATGCTCACGCGAAAGCGCAGCGGTTTGCCGTCGGCGCCGGGCCCGAGCACCAGGTGCAGGTCGCGCGCGTGGAAGCGGTAGCTCAGGCGCGCGCCCGGCGCGGCCGCCACCGCCGATTCAGCGCCCACGTTCCACTGCCCGGCCAGGGCGAAGGTATTGAGCGTGAGCCGCGCCGGCGTGCTGTAGGCCGCGTCGTGGTCGGGCCGCACCGGCTCGGGCGAGGCGAAACCCTGCGCCTGGCGGTAGCCCACGTAGGTTTCCTCCGAGCCGATGTCGTCGGGGTCGGCCGGTGCCAGGGCGCCGGTCGCCACCGGCGCGCCGCCGTCGGCCGCCGGCATGCCGTGGCCGGCGTCGGCCAGCAACTGCCGGATCGCGCGCTCGGCGTCGTCGTAGCCGCCCTCGCCGAAGTGGTGGAAGCGGATCCGGCCGTTCGCGTCGGCGATATAGAAGGCCGGCCAGTACTGGTTGTCGAATGCCTGCCAGATCCGGTAGTCGTTGTCGGTCGCGACCGGGTAATGGATGCCGAGGTCCTTCAGCGCGCGGCGCACGTTGCCGGGATCGCGCTCGAAGCCGAACTCGGGCGTGTGCACGCCGATCACCACCAGGCCGTCCTTGCCGTAGCGCTCGGCCCAGGTCTTCAGGTAGGGCAGCGTGCGCAGGCAGTTGATGCAGGAATAGGTCCAGAAGTTGACCACCACCACCTTGCCGCGCAAGGCATCGCGCGTGAGCGGCGGCGAATCGAGCCAGCCGCTCGCGCCGTCGAGCATCGGCAGCTCGCCCTCGTCGCGCAGGCGGATCGGCGCCAAAGCCGGCGCCGCCGGCGGCGTCTGGCGCGTGGCCTTGCCCTGGTCGTCGGCGCCGCGCTTGCCGAGCAGGCCCACCAGGCGCGTCTCGAGCCCGCTGGTGGGCGTGCTGGGCAGTTGCGCGAGCGCCTGCGTATCGAAGCCGAGCGCGATCGCGCCGGCCGCGAGCAGCACCGCCGCGCCCGTCGCGCGACGCAGGC
>NZ_VWWC01000310.1:0-3740 GCF_011753175.1 Burkholderia sp. Cy-637
AGCCGCCGCGCGTGCCGGGCCACGAGGTGGTCGGCCGGCTGGTGGCGCTCGGCGCCGCCGTGCCGCCGATCTGGCGGCTCGGGCAGCGCGTCGGCGTGGGTCGGCTCGGCGGCCATTGCCAGGTTTGCGCCTGGTGCCGGCGCGGGCAGTTCCAGCTCTGCGAGAACCAGCCCGTGGTCGGCGCGAGTCGCGACGGCGGTTATGCCGAGATGATGCTGGCACGCGCCACCGGGCTGGTGGCGATTCCCGACGAACTGGACGCCGAGCAGGCCGCGCCGATCCTCTGCGCCGGTATCGCCACCTTCAACGCGCTGAAGAAATGCGGCGCCGAGGCGGGCGACACGGTGGCCGTGCTCGGCATCGGCGGGCTGGGCCACCTGGCCTTGCAATACGCGCGGCGCATGGGCTTCCGGGTGGTGGCGGTGGGCCGCGGTGCGGCGATCGCCGAGGAGGCGCTGGCGCTCGGCGCGCATCGCTATATCGATACCGAGCGCGAGGATGCGGCGGCGCGCCTGCTGTCGCTGGGCGGCGCCCGCGCGATCCTGAGCACGATCGGCGATGCCCCGGCGGTGGCCGCGCTGATGGCCGGGCTCGCGCCGCAGGGGCGGCTGGTGGTGCTCGGCGCGGGCAAGGACCCGCTGCCGGTCTCGGCGGGGCACCTGGTGGGCGGCGAGCGCGGCGTGATCGGCTCCATCACCGGCACGCCGCACGAGAACGAGCGCACCCTCGACTTCAGCGTGCTGGCCGGCGTGCGCCCGCGCATCGACACCCTGCCGCTGGAGCAGGCCGCCTTGGCCTACCAACGCATGCGCTCGGGCGAGGTCCGGTTCCGCATGGTGCTGACGATGCGGCGCTGAGGCGCTCGCCGCCGCGCCGCCCGCTTCAGACCTGCATCGACGGCACGTCCTTCACGCAGCGCAGCGCGAACATCGAGCGGCTATGGCGGATGCTGGAGATCTTGTAGAGCTTCTCGCGCAGGAAGCGCTCGTAGCCGGCCGTGCCGTCCACCGCCACCTTGATCCAGTAATCGTATTCGCCCGATACCAGGTAGGCCTCCAGCACCTCGGGCAGCGCGGCCAGCTCGGCGCCGAAGCGTGCCAGCGCATCGTCCTCGTGGCGGTCGAGGGTGACCTCGAGGATCACGATGTCGGCGTAACCGAGCAGGCGCGGATTCACCAGCGCGACGTAGCCGTCGATATAACCGTCGGTCTCGAGCTGGCGCGTGCGGTTCCAGCAGGCCGTGGTCGACATGCCGACCTGTTCGGCCAGTTCGGCGTTGGACAGGCGCGCATTGGACTGCAGCGCGCGCAGGATCTTGCGGTCCTGGTTGTCGAGCGATTTGGGCGAGCGTTCGCGGGTGGCCATGAGGTTCTGGAATTTTGTTCGCGGAATGGCGATTCTATCTGAAGAAGCTTCCGGTTTTGGGCGGGAATCACGGGATAAGCGGAAGCCTTTTCAGCGCCTCGCCGCGTATATTTTCCGTATGCCTTGTTGCCCGGCATGACCGATTCGGCCACCCCCCGTTTCGATCAGCTAGCGCGATCACGAGTCGCGAGGCCGGGCAGGACGGGCATCCGTCACCCTCGTTACCGTCCGAAACCGGCGGCGCTGCCGCCGCCGGGTCGCATCACGGAATTACCCGAATCCGCCCGCTCCGACATGTCGTTCCAGCTCTATCTGTCCTTCCTCGCCGCCGCGCTCGTGCTCGTTTATGCCCCCGGTCCCGTCAACCTGCTCACCATGAGCCATGCGCTGCGCGCCGGCTGGCGGCGCGCGCTGCCCTGCGTCTGGGGCGGCACCGTGGCGGTGCTGCTGCAACTGGTGCTGACCGCGTTGTGCCTCAATTCGCTGCTGCACGTCGACGAACGCGCGCTGGGCGTGCTGCGCTGGGTCGGCGCGGCCTACCTGGTCTGGCTCGGCTACCGGCAGTGGCGCGGCGGCGCGATCGTCGCGCCGGCCGAGGGCGAGGCGCCTGGCACGGGCGAGGCCGAAGCCGAGACGGCTGCCTCGCGGCGCGGCCTGTTCTGGCGCGGCCTCGCCACCTCGGGCTTCAATCCGAAGACGCTGCTGTTCTTCCCGTCCTTCTTTCCGCAGTTCATCAACAGCGAGGCGAGCTGGAGCGTGAACCAGCAGTACCTGGTGCTGGCCGCCACGTTCGCGTTGCTGTTCGCGCTCGGGGTGGCCTCGATGGCGCTGTTCTCGCAGCGCCTGAGCCGCCTGCTGCAGCGCCCGACGCGCGTGCGTGCGCTCAATCGCCTGATGGGCGGCCTGCTGGCGGGGATGGGGGCGATGATGGCCGGCTGGGGTTGAGCCTCGGCCGAAGCGAGCGGGACGCGCCGGATTCGAGCGCGGTCCCGCGCCGGAAAGCAGAACGCGCCGCGATATTCGCGGCGCGTTGCGTTTTGGCGGGGCCGGGCGGGTTCGGGCGGGGCCGGGCGGGTTCGAGCGAGTTCGGGCGCGGCGCTCAGCCGGCGTCCGCGTCGGACCACAGCTTGCCGCCGGTGGCCCAGTTCTCCTTCTTCACTTCGTGCAGGATGATGTCGACCGCCGAGGGCGGGCAGTCGAGCGTCTCGCAGGTCACGCGCGTGATGGCCTCGATGAAGCGGCGTTTCTGCTCGGCGCTGCGGCCTTCGAACAGATCGACGTGAAAGGTCGGCATGGCAGGTCTCCAGGTCAGGGATGCAGGCAAACAAGGCGATTCAGGACGATTCAGGGCGGGACGAGTCAATCGCGATACGACGCCTCGCCGGGGCGCGCATGACGTTCGTGGCGATCGAGGCGGCGCAGCATGGCTGGCCATTCCAGCTCGCCCTCGAGCGCGCCGCCGTCGCGCAGTTGTTCGGCCGCGCGCGCGATCACCTCGGGCGCCGGCAGCACCGGCGCGAGGCCGCCCGCCTGGGCGGCCAGCTGGATCTCGCAGGCCTTCAGCAGCGTGGCGGTGCGCACCCAGGCTTCGGCCACGGTGCGGCCGACCGTCAGCGTGCCGTGATTGCGCAGCAGCATAGCCGACTTGTCGCCGAGCCGCTCGACTAGGCGCGCGCCTTCGGCCGGCGTGAAGGCCAGCGCCTCGTAGTCGTGGCAGGCCAGGTCGCCGTGAAAGCGCAGCGCATGCTGCGAGGCCGGCAGCAAGCCCTGCGGCTGCATCGAGACGGCGATGCCGGCCTTGGCATGCAGGTGGATCACGCAGACCGCATCGGCGCGCGCCGCGTGCACGGCCGCATGCAGCGCGAAGCCGGTGGCGTTGACCTGGTGCGGGCCATCGCCGATGCGCCTGCCCGCCAGGTCGATCTTGACCAGGTTCGAGGCGCGCACCTCCTCGAAGGCGAGCCCGAAGGGATTGATCAGGAAATGTCCGGGCTCGCCGGGCACGGCCACCGACAGATGCGTGTAGATCAGGTCGTCGTGGCCGTCGAGCGCGACCAGGCGATAGGCGGCCGCGAGGTCGAGGCGGGCGCGCTGCTCGGCCGCGGAGATCGGGCCGGCGGCGGCGCGGGTGTCAGCGTGGTGGACGAAGCTCATGGTGGGTGGCGGTGGTGAGGGGCGGTGCCGGCGCGCCGGGTGAAGATGGCGCGACGCTCTCGCGCGACGCGATGCGCAGGAGATTGGCGGCGATCGCGAACGGCGCGCTGAACGGCGGCAGCCCGAGACGCAGCGCGAGCAGGTGCAGCAGCGATGCGCCCAGGGCGCCGGCCAGCGCGATACGCGGCCCTCGGGCGGCCAGCGCGATGGCCGCCAGCGCG
>NZ_VWWC01000311.1:0-3624 GCF_011753175.1 Burkholderia sp. Cy-637
TAAGCTCGAACGCGAGGACACCGAGGCGCTGCGCCGCGCCGCGCCGCGTGCCTACCGGCTCGGCATCGACGAGCTGCTGCTGGCCGCGCTGTCGCGCGCGGTGGCGGGCATCTTCGGCGGCGGCGGCGCGCTGGTCGCGCTCGAAGGCCATGGCCGCGACCTGTACCAGCACCTGGCCGGCCCCGCGCGCGAGGATCTCGACCCGAGCCGCACGATCGGCTGGTTCACCACGCGCTTCCCGGCCTGGCTGCCGGCGCTCGCCGACGACGCCCAGACGCTGATCGGCGCCAAGGCGCGACTGCGCGCGCTGCCTGACGGCGGCGCCTCCTGGGGCTGGCTGCGCAGCTACGGCGACGCCGCCGTGCACGACGCGCTGGCCGCGCTGCCGGCGCCGCGCATCGGCTTCAACTATCTCGGCCAGTTCGACGGCAGCCTCGCCGAGGACGGCCCGTTCGGCTTCGCGACCGAGAAATCGGGCAGCCAGCAGCCCGTCGACGAAACCCTGGTCTATCCGGTCGAGCTGAACGGCCTGATCGTCGAGGGCCGTTTGTCCTTCACCTGGCGCTTCGATCCGGCGGTGGTCTCGCCCGAGCGCCAGCATGCCCTGGTGGCCGCCTTCGGCCGCGAGCTCGCGCGCCTGGTCGCGCATTGCGAGCAGGCCGAGCCGCGCGCCACCGCGGCCGATTTCCCGCGCGCCGCGCTCGACGAGGCCGGCTTCGAGGCGCTGGGCCTGGCCGGCACCGCGCTCGACGATCTTTATCCCGCCACGCCGCTGCAACAGGGCCTGCTGTTCCACAGCCTGATGGAGGCGGGCGCCTACCTGAACCGCAAGCGCCTGACCCTGTCGGGCGCGGTCGACATCGAGGCGATGCGCGAGGCCTGGCGCACCGTGGTCGAACGGCACCCGGTGCTGCGCACGCGCTTCGTGCGCGCGCACGGCGGCACCATGCTGCAGGCCGTGCTGGCCTCGGTGCCGCTGCCCTTCGAAGTGCACGACTGGCGCGAGCGCGCCGACTACGACGAAGCCTTCGCCCGCTGGTTCGACGAGCAGGCGCCGCGGCGCATCGATCTCGACGCCGCGCCGCTGATGCACGTCGCGCTGTTCCGCCGTCCCGACGGCGCGCACGACCTGGCCTGGCTGAACCATCACGCGCTGTCCGACGGCTGGAGCCAGTCGCAACTGCTCGGCGAACTCACGCGCAGCTACGCGGCGGCCTGCCAGGGCAAGCCGCCCGAACTCGAGCCGGTGGTGCCGTTCGGCGCCTATCTCGACTGGCTGGCGCGCCAGCCCGAGCCGGCCGACTGGTGGCGCGAGCGGCTCGCCCAGGTGGACCGGCCGGCGCTGCTGCTCGACGGCCTGCCCTCGCTCTCGACCGCCGAGGCGCAGGCGCATCTCGCGCAAGGCGGCCCGGGCTTCCGGCATCGCGACGCCCGGCTCGACGCGGACCTGTCGGCCGCGCTGGCCGAGACCGCGCGCCGTCGCGGCATCACCCTCAACACGCTGATCCAGGGCGCCTGGGCGATCGTGCTGGCGCGCCACGCGGATCGCCGCCAGGCGGCCTTCGGCGTGACCGTGTCGGGCCGTCCCTCGGAGCTGCCCGGCGCCGCCGCGATCCAGGGCGTGTTCATCAACAGCCTGCCGATGTGGATCGAGGTGCCCGCCGACGCGCCGCTGCAGGATTGGCTCGCCGCCATCCAGTTGCGCAATGTCGAGCTGCGCCAGGTCGAGCACACGCCGCTGACCTCGGTGCGTCGATGGGCGGGCGGCGGCGAGCTGTTCGATTCGCTGCTGGTGTTCGAGAACTACCCGATCGACCCGTCGCTGCGCGATGGATCGCTGGGCCTGACGGTGGATGCCTCGACCTCGTTCGAGCAGACCCACTATCCGCTCACGCTCGGCATCCTGCCCGGCGAGCGGATCGGCCTCGAATGGAGCTGGGACGCGACGCGCCTGGCCGAGGCCGGCATCGACGCCTTGGCCGGGGCTTACCAGGCGGTGCTGGCGCAACTGGCGCGGCCCGAGGTCGAGACGCTGGCCGCCTTGCGCATCGCGGGGCCGGCCGGCGAGGCCGGCAGCGCCGTGGCGGCTTCGCAGGGGACGAGCGAGGCGAGCGGGGCGCATCCGCATCCGAATCCGCATCCCTATCGCGGCGCGATCGTGCGCTTCGAGGCCGCCGCGCTCGCGCGTCCCGATGCGCTGGCACTGCGCTGCGGCGACGAGACCATCGACTACGCCGCGCTCAATCGCGCCGCCAACCGCATCGCGCATCGCCTGGCCGCGCTCGGCGTGGGCGCCGAGGCGCGCGTGGGCGTCTGCGTCGAGCGTTCGCCGGCCCTGGTGGCCGCCTTGCTCGGCGTGCTCAAGGCCGGCGGCGCCTATGTGCCGCTCGATCCCGACTATCCGCGCGAGCGGCTGCGCGAGCTGTGCGAGGACGTGGGCATCGCGATCGTGCTGGCCGACGCGCACACCGCGCCGCGTCACGCCGACTGGCTGGCGCAGGCGGGCCGCACCGTGCTGGAAGTCGCGCCGCTGCTGGCGGCGGACGATCTGGCCGAGGACAATCCGGCCGGCGAGGCGCATCCCGAGCAGCTCGCCTATGTGATCTCGACCTCGGGCTCCACCGGCCGGCCGAAGGGCGTGGCGCTCACGCACGGCGCCCTGAGCCGCCATATCGACGATTTCCTCGCCGACCACGGCCTGCGCGTCGACGATCACGTGCTGCAGTTCTCGACCGTCAATTTCGATGCCTCGGTCGAGCAGCTGTTCCCGGCGCTGGCGATCGGCGCCTCGGTCGAGATGCGCGGCCCGGCGCTATGGAGCGCCGAGGAATTCGACCGCGTGCTGGCCGAACGCGCCGTCACCTTCGCCGACCTGCCGACCGGCTACTGGAAGCAATGGGCGCGGCAGGCGCGGCCGCGGCCGGGCCTCGCGCTGCGCCGCATGACGATCGGCGGCGAGGCGCTGCCCGGCACGGCCGTCGCGCAATGGCGGGACGGCCCGCTCGGCGCGGTGCAACTGGTCAATACCTACGGGCCGACCGAAACCGCCGTGGTGTCCTCGGTGCTGCCGGTCGAGGATGCGCATCGCGACAGCCTCGCGGTGCCGATCGGCCGACCCTCGGCCTCGCGCCTGTACCGGATCCTCGATCGCGACGGCGAGCCGGTGCCGCCGTTCGGCGTGGGCGAGCTCTGCATCGGCGGCCACACGCTGGCGCGCGGCTACGTGGGCCGCCCGGGCCTGAGCGCCGAACGCTTCGTGCCCGATCCGCTCGGCGCGCCGGGCTCGCGCCTGTACCGCACCGGCGATATCTGCCGCTGGCTGCCCGATGGCGGCGTCGCCTATGTCGGCCGGCTCGACCAGCAGGTCAAGGTGCGCGGCTTCCGGGTCGAACTCGGCGAGATCGAGGCCGCGCTGGTGGCGCTGCCCGAGGTGGCCGAGGCGCTGGCCCTGGTGCAGGGCGAGGACGACGCGCGCCGCGTGGTGGCCTACGTGGTGCCCGCGCGCGATGGCGCGGCGCCCGATCCGGCGCGCTTGCGCGAGGCGCTGGCGCAGCGCCTGCCCGCCCATATGCTGCCTTCGGCGATCGGCGTGCTCGACGCACTGCCGACCCTGCCCAACGGCAA
>NZ_VWWC01000312.1:0-3688 GCF_011753175.1 Burkholderia sp. Cy-637
TGTCGCTGAACCGCGTCACCGGCGCGACCGGCGCCGTGCTGCTGGCCGCGCTGCTCGGGCGCATCGCCAGCTACGCCGGCCATGCTCCCGGCCCGAACGGGCTGCCGGGCGGCTATCCGGTCGCGATCGAGGCGGGCCGGCTCTCGCTCGACCTGCCCGCGGGCCTCGAGCTCGAGGCCGCTGTCGCGCTGAACCGCGAATGGAGTGCCCGGGAGCATGTGGAACTGGACGCCTCGGGCACGGTGCGGACCGGCGCACGGGATGGCGAGGACGGCATACCGGGCGGCGCGCCGCTGCCGTGCGTCTGGTCGATCGAGACCGTCGAGCAGGTAGCGCGGCGGATGCTGCGCACCCGCGCCGAATTACAGGCGGTGGCATCGCCGCCGCTCCAACAACAGGAAACCCAATGAACGAAGGCAAGCGTAGCAACGGCGTGGACATGCTGCGAGGCATCGCGATCCTGCTCGTGCTGATCCTGCATTTCCACCTGACCTATCGGCTGCATCTGCTGCCGTTCGACCTGCCGTGGTTGTCCGAGGCCATCAAGGCGGTGGCGCGCAACGGCAACTATGGCGTGACCATGTTCTTCACCGTGTCGGGCTTCCTGATCACCTCCACCTCGCTGCGCCGCTTCGGTTCGCCCACGCGGATCCGGCCCGGCACCTTCTATCGGTTCCGCGCCTCGCGCATCCTGCCCTGCCTGGTCCTGGCGCTCGCCATCATGGTGGTGCTGAGCCTGTTCGAGATGCGTTCGTTCGTGAACAAGCCCGACACGGCGAGCATGCCGGTGGCGGTGCTTTCGGTGCTGACGTTCTGGCACAACGTGCTGATGGCGCAGGTCGGCTACTTCAACTACGCGATGAACATCCTCTGGTCGCTGTCGGTGGAGGAGGTGTTCTACCTGAGTTTCCCGATCGTGTTCCTGCTGCTGCGCCGGCCGCGCTACATCGGCATCTGGCTGGTGGTGCCGATCCTGTTCGCGCCGTATTACCGGAGCCTGCATGCCGAGGACGAGATCGTGGCGCTGTACGGCTATCTGTCGTGCTTCGACGCGATCGCGATGGGCAGCCTCGTGGCGCTGCTGCCGGCGCGACGCATCGCGCGGAGCACCGGCATCGCGCTGCGCTGCGCGGCCGGCCTGGTGCTGGCCGTGACCTATCTGTCGGGGCCGATCATGCAGCACGTGGTGTGGGGCGTGTCGGTGGTCGCCCTGTGCACCGCCGTGCTGCTGTACTGCTTCCAGCACGAGGCGGCGAGCGCGCGGCCGGCACGCACGTGGCGCGTGGCGCGCGTGATCCGCTGGTTCGGGCAGCGCAGCTACGAGCTCTACCTGTTCCACATCATCGTGCTCGGCGTGCTGCGCGAGTACGTGACGCGCGAGAACGTCGGGCTTTATGCGAAGCCGCTCTGGCTGCTGTTCTATCTCTGCGTGGCGGCGCTGGTCGCGCAGATCGTGTTCCGCCACTTCTCCGAGCCGCTCAACGCCATGCTGCGGCGCGGCGCGCCGCGTCCTGCCGCGGGCCTGCTCGAGAAATGACCCGTCATCGCCTCATCCAACGATCCAGGAGTCGTGCTCCATGCATCCCAATCAACTGAACTTCTCCGGCGGCCCGGGCGCGCTGCCCGACTGCGTGCTCGACGAGTTGCAGCAGGCGGTGGTGGCCCTGCCAGAGACGAAGCTGTCCGTGCTCGGCATGAGCCACCGTTCCCGGTGGTTCGCGCAGCTGCTGGAGGAGAGCGAGGCCGACCTGCGCGCGCTGCTGCGCATTCCCGACGATTACAGCGTGGTGTACCTGCAGGGCGGCAGCAGCCTGCAGTTCTCGATGATCCCGATGAATTTTTGCGTGCCCGGTGCGCCGCCGCCCGACTACGTGACGGGCGGCTACTGGAGCCGCAAGGCGATCGACGAGGCCTCGCGCGTGATGGCGATGCGCACCGTCTGGGACGGCGCGGCGAGCGGCTATCGCACGCTGCCGCGCCTGGCCGAGCTGGAGTGGTCGCCGCGCGCCTCGTATCGGCACTTCGTGTCGAACGAGACGGTGGAGGGCCTGCAGTTCCCGGCCGTGCCGGACGACGACGGCGCGCCGTGGGTGGCGGACATGTCCTCGGATTTCGTGTCCCGGCCGTTCGACGTCCGCGCCTACGGCATGGTCTATGCGCATGCGCAGAAGAATCTCGGGCCGGCCGGCGTGACGGTGGCGATCATCCGCAATGCCTTGCTCGAGCGCATTCCCGACACCTTGCCGCCGATGCTCGACTATCGCACCCACATCCGCCACGGCTCCAACTACAACACGCCGCCGGTGCTCGCGATCTACGTGATGGCGCGGGTGTTGCGCTGGATCTGCGACGAGGTGGGCGGCGTCGAGCGCATGGCCGAGCGCAACGCGCGCAAGGCGGCGCAGTTGTACGCCACGCTCGACGAGCTGCGCGAAGTGGTGGATGCGCACGCGCGGCGCGAATGCCGCTCCACCATGAACGTGGCGTTCCGTTTCCGCGACGCGCGACTCGATGCGCGCTGTCTCGAACTCGCGACCGAGGCGGGTTTCTCCGGTCTGAACGGACATCGATCGATCGGCGGCCTGCGCGCCTCGCTCTACAACGCCGTGTCGGAGCAGGCGGTGAGCCGGCTGACGGCCTTCCTGAAGGATTTCGCGCTGCGCCACGCCTGATGCGCGGCCGCCTACCCATACCCATGTCACGGCCGTCGGCCGGAGGAGATTGATCCCATGCTTTCCATCATTGTGACGTGGCGCAATCGCGAGGAACTGCGCGGCGCGCTGCCGGGGCTGGTCGAGACGGCACGGCGTGTCGGCGGCGAAGTGATCGTGGTGAACTTCGGCGGCGACGCCGAAGCCGTCGCGCGCCAGACCGACACGTATCGCGACGCGGTGCGCGTCGTCGAGCTGCGCGAGCAGCCGTATTTCCACAAGACGCGTGCGCAGAATCTCGGCGCGCACTTCGCGCGGCACGACACGCTGTTCTTCTGCGATTGCGACATCATCGTCGAGCCGGCTTCGATCGATGCGCTGGTCGCGCGTCTGGGCGCCGAGCCGGGCCGGTTCGCGACGCTGAAAGGGGTGCGAGAGACCGAACGCAATTCGCGCCAGGCGAAGAACGTGGTGCGGTTCGGATATCGGCTCGACGTGAAGATCCGCAACGGGCGCGAACTGGCGATCGTCGACAACGAGGAGGACGCGCAGGACGGCACGCGCCAGGCGCCGGGGCTGCTGCTGGTGCGGCGCGACGATTTCCTGGCGGTCAACGGCTACAACGGGCGCCTGCACGGCTGGGGCTGGGAGGATCAGGACATGATCTCGCGGCTCACGCTGGGCGCGGGGCTCACGCGCATCCAGGAGGGCCATGCGCTGCACATCTCGCACGACGACCATGCGCGGATTTCGCAATATCCGGTGACGAACCGCTGGGAAAGTCGCGACAGGATGTTTCGCCAGGCCCTGGCCTTCTACGACGACGACGATTTTCTCGGTACCTTCACGCAGGACATCGAGCAGCTCTCGGGCGAACTCTTGGCGGTCGCATGAGCATCACGCTCGAACCATCCGCCTTCGCATCGCCGGCCGGCACCGCCAGCCGGATGGGCCACCTCGACTGGCTCGAGGCCGAGTCGATCCACATCCTGCGCGAACTGGTGGCCGAATGCAGCAAGCCGGCCCTGCTGTTCTCG
>NZ_VWWC01000030.1:0-56520 GCF_011753175.1 Burkholderia sp. Cy-637
TACGCGGCCGCGCTGGTCTCGCAGGGCGCCGACGCGGTGCCGGGCGACGCGCGGCTCGGCGCGGCCGCGCAGCGCTACCTGGTGGCGGCGGCGATCCTCGATGCGCGCGGCAAGCCGCTCGCCGAACCCGATTACCAGGACCTGCATGCGCGCTACCAGGCGGCCTTGTCGGCCGATGCGGCCGGCATGCAGCAGCTCGAACGCGATCTCGGCGCGGGCGCCGCGCTGCCGCAGGGCGGCCTGGGTGCGGTGCTGGAGCAGATCCGCGCCCAGGGCGGCGCGGCCTCCGATGCCGAGCCGCAGGTGGTGGGCGGCAGCAGCGGCAGCGGCGGCTGAGCGGGCGCGATGGTGGGCAAATCGATGGCTGGCAAATCGATGGCTGGATCGATGGACAAATCGGCGGATGATTCCGCCGGAGAAGCAACAGGCCGCGGCGCGGCGCGAGCGAGGCTGGCTCGCGTCGCGACGAAGCGCGGCCGGCGATGAGGGAAGGGACGATGGGCGTACGCGAGCAGCAGGCGAACCAGGCATTGCGTGTGCTTGACGACATGCACCGGCACGGCGAGATCGATCGGCAGGGCTACCGGCAGCGCCGGCGCGCCGTGCTGGAGGCGCTCGGCGATACCTCGGGCGCGGGGGAGACGGCGGTGGCGGCCGGCGAGGACGTGGCCGTGATCGAGCGGGAGCCGGGACGCGATACGGTGCGCCGCACCGTGCCGGCGCAGGAATTCGACGGCGCCGGCGAGGCGCGCCTGGCGCCGGCCGCGGCCACGAAGCTGCCGGGCAAGCGGCGCGCGCGGGCCGCGAATGCCGGGCGCGCGACCACCTGGCTGGTGGTGCTGCTCGGCATGGCCTTCGGGGTGGCCGCGGTCTACTGGTTCATGATGATGAGTTGAGCGTGACCGATGCGAAGCGGGCCCGGGCCGGGCCTCGGCCGGCCCGGCTGGCACGCCGGCTCAATCGGCCTCGGGCCCCGACAGCGTCTGCAGCTCCGACAGCCCGCCCGGCGCGATATCCCGCAGGACCTCGACGAAGCTCTTGCCGACCAGGCGCCGCGCGCGCTTGAGCAGGATCGGCAGCGGGCTGGACGGCTCGATTCGTTCGTAATACTCACAGATCTCGTCGAGGCGGCGGATCACGTCGTCGTGGCCCGAGATCTTGCCGGGCGGCGGTGCCACGGCGGCCGTGGCCGCATCGGCCGGCATCCCGCCGTCGGCGCCGTCCGCCTGCGCGGCGGCGGCCAGCTCGGCGGCGCGCTCGGGAAAGCGCCGCAGCAGTTGCGCATCGACGAATTTCCTCAGCTCGGCGATATCGGCGGCCAGCAGCCCGAAATCGGGGCTCGCGGTGCCGAGCCGCTCGCGCAGCAGGGCGATCAGCGCGTTGGCATGATCCTGCGCGGCGGCCAGCAGCTCGGCCGATTCCGGCAACTGTTCCTCGGGGCAGTCGAGGCAGCAGGCCTCCAGGTCGACCAGGGTCGGCGGCGGCGAGCCGTCGGCCGAGGGCGCGGCGGTGATCGCGCCGGTCGCCACCCGCAGGTCGCGCAGCGAGAAGCGGCCGAGCCGCGGCGACTGCACGAAGGGCACCACCCGGAAATAGGCCAGGGTGCCTTGCGGGTCGCCCAGCGGCATCACCGCGTTGACGCGCGCGGTCGAGTCGTTGTCGTCCTCGGCGTCGAGCCGGGGATGCACGTCGTCCCAGTAGCGTTCCAGCAGCTCACGCACCAGGGCCAGACCCGAGGCCCAGCCCGCCAGGCCCTGGCGGCGCGTGCGCGCGGCGGTCAGGTGCACGGCCACGCGCAGGTCCTTGGTGCGCGCGAACAGCGCCTCGGCCGCTTGCGCGACCTTGTCCCAGTCGGGCTCCTGGGCGGCCTTCAGGCTGTCGCCCATGGCGCGCTCGGGGGTGGGCATGGCGATCCGCTCGAGATCGGTGAAGGCGGGGTCGTATTCGAGATCGGGGCCGGTGGGCGCCGCGTCGTCGATCGCGGCGAGCAGCGGGTTCGGGTCGGTCGAGTCGGAAAGGGTCATGGTGGCTTCGCTCCGGTCCTGCGTGACGGTGCCCCGAAAACAGGGCGCTCCATGCAGAACGATCGATGGCGATGGAATATTCCGGCGCATCGCGTGTTCTGTCATCAAGTCGAAAGCCAAACGGCATTCCATGCCGCGTTGAGCCGAATTCATGTATCTACAACCGAATCGCCGCGCCAGCCTGGTGCACGGCGGCCCGGATCGTTTGGCGTCATGCAGTCGAATTGTTTAGTTGGCCGTAAGCTGCGGGAGCGGATGTCGCGCCCGGCGCGGCTTTGGGACGATGGATGCCGCTTGCGAATGTCACGGAAACTGCCTATGTTGTCAGTTCGTTCTTTTTGTTTTGCAACAGCAAACGTTAATCGGACGTTGTACAATCCGCGAGCCAGTCAACCAGCCGGAAACGGCCAGTTTTCGCCCGGTGTGCCAGCCGGCAATCCTGTCTTCAGCCAGTCAACCATGTCAACAGCAGATGTCGAGAGTCTGCCCAGTCTGCTGCCGGGCATGTTGCCGCGGCTCTGGGCGTTCTCCCTGCGCCTGTGCGGGAACCAGCACGACGCGGAGGACGTACTCCAACGCGCCTGCGTGCGGGGTCTCGAACGCGCCCACCAGTTGCAGCCCGGTACGTCCCCGCTGAGCTGGATGTTTTCGATCGTGCATTCCACCTGGATCAACGAGCTGCGCTCGCGCAACGTGCGCAGCCGCTCGAGCATGGAATGGGACGACAACTTCCTCGAGACCGTGCCCGATCCGGGCGCGCGCAATCCCGAGGAAACCTTGATGAACGGCGAGATCATCGCGGCGGTCGAGCGCCTGCCCGAGGCGCAGCGCATCGTGATGCTGCTGGTGGCCGTCGAAGGCCTCAGCTATGCCGAGGCGGCCGAGGTGCTCGGCGTGCCGATCGGCACCATCATGAGCCGCCTGTCGCGCGCCCGCCAGACCATCGGCGCGCAGTTCGGCCAGCGCGAGGCGAGCCCCCGTTCCACCGCCAACCAGCGAGCTGCGCGATGAAGATCGATGACGCCAGCCTGTTGGCCTATGTGGACGGCGAACTGACGCCCCAGGAAAACGCCCGCATCGAGGAGGCGATCGCCTCCTCGGAGGAACTGGCCTCGCGCGTGGCCATGCTGCGCGCCTCGCAACTGCCTTATGGCGAGGCCTTCGACCAGCAGTCGCTGCCGCCGGTGCCGGAATCGCTCACGCGCAGCGTCGACGAACTGATTCGCCGCCACCTGGCCGGCGAGGGCGCGTCGGTCGCGGCACCGCAGGCGACGGCCGCCGCCGCGAACGCCGATGACGAGGATTCCGAAGCATCGCTGGGGCCGAACGTGCATCGCCTCAAGCCGCGCACGCGCAGCCTGCCGAGCTTCTCCTGGCCGAAACTGGCGGTGGCCTTCGTGGCCGGCGCCTTCTGCTGTGGCTTGGCCCTGCAGTTCGCGCCGCGCCTGTCGGGCGGCGGCGGCTTCCTCGCCGCCTCGAACGATTCCGGCATGACGCCCTGGATCAAGGCCGCGGCCGGTTACCAGCAGCTCTATTCGCGCGACACCATCGCGGCGCTGCAGCCCGACATGGGCGCGACCGCCACCACCGTCGCCGACATCCACGATAACGACAAGCTGGCCCTGCAGATTCCGGATCTGCGCAGCCAGGGCCTGACCTTCAAGCGCGTGCAGCGGCTGCGTTTCCACGACAAGCCGCTGGTGCAGATCGTCTACCTGCCCGAGCAGGGCAAGCCGGTCGCGCTGTGCGTGCTGAAGGAGGCCAAGGCCGACGCCGCGCCTTCGAGCGCGCAGGTGGAAGGCATGTCGGTGGTGTCGTGGCGGCGCGGCCAGCTCGGTTATGCGCTGATCGCCGCGCCCGGCGACGTCGATCTCGATGCGCTCGGCAAGCAGCTCTACAACGGCCAGGTGTCGACCACCATCAGCGCCGCCGATACCGGGGTGCATGAGCGTTCCGCGTCCTGAGCAAGCTGTGCTCGACGGGAGGGAGCCGGCCGTGGCGCTAGCCGCCGCGCCGGCCGCTTCTTTCGTTCTTCCGCGCGCGGCTGCGCGCGCCGATCGGGTCGCGCTCGCGGCCGGCGATCGATGATGCCCCCTCGTTCCGATTCGCGCGCCGCGGCGCCGCGCGGCTTCTCGCTGGTGTGGCGCTGGGCGCTCGTGCTCGGCGCGCCGGCCCTGCTGGTCGGCTTGTTCGCCTGGTGCGGCGGCTGGCTGAGCGGGCGTTTGACGGCCGCGCGCATCGTCGACGCCTTCGAGGCCACCAGCACCCCGCATCCGGGCTTTCGCCGCAATCACGCGAAAGGCATCTGCGTGACGGGCCATTTCGACAGCAACGGACGCGGCGAACTGCTGTCGCGCGCCAGCGTGTTCGCGCCGGGCCGTTATCCGGTGGTGGGGCGCCTGTCGATGCCGGGCAGCGAGCCGGGGCAGGACGACAGCGCCGGCATGGTGCGCAGCTTCGCGCTGCGCGTGAGCCTGCCGCATGGCGCCGACTGGCGCCTGGCGATGAACTCGGCGCCGATCTTCGCGGTGCGCACGCCGCAGGCGCTCTACGAGCAGTTGCGCGCCGACGCGCGCGACCCGCGCACGGGCCGCGCCGATCCGGCCGGGATGCAGGCCTTCCTCGCCGCGCATCCCGAGGCGCGCGCGTTTCGCGCCTACGTGGAGCGCCATCCGCCGTCCTCGCGTTTCGACAACGCCACCTATTACGGCATCAGCAGCTTCGTGACCAGCGATGCGCACCGGATCCGCCGCCACGTGCGCTGGGAGGTGGTGCCCGAGGCGCCGTATCGGCCGGTCGACCTGCGCGAGCAGCGCGACCCGGATTTCCTCGCCTACGACCTGGCGATGCGGCTCGCGAACGGCCCGCTGCGCTGGCACCTGGTGCTGAACGTGGCGATGCCGGGCGACCCGCTCGACGATTCGACCCAGGCCTGGGCGCCCTCGCCGCGCCGGCTGCGCATCGATGCCGGCAGCTTCGTGATCGAGCATGCGCAGGCGCAGCTCGACGGACCCTGCCGCGATATCGTGTTCGATCCGACCATCCTGCCGGACGGGCTCGCGCCCTCGCGCGATCCCTTGCTGGCCGCGCGCTCCTCGACTTATCGCGAATCCTACGACCGGCGCACGCGCGAGGAGGCACGCGCGCATTGAGGCCGGGCGAGGCACGTGATGCAGCGCCCGCGAGCATGCAGCGATGCGCGCAAACGGGCATCATGCAAATTGCTTGGCGATGCTGAAGATCGTCCTACGAATACCGGCCCGGCAGGCAGGGTCGGAAAGCTGTTCCGCTTCCCTGTTGATATGCTCATAAAGCGGAACTATGGTTATCATAGAGGTTTGCTAACAAGACCGGCCGGTCGGTGATGTTACCGATACAAACGGTCTACCTGGGCCCACCTGAGTTTCCTCTTCGTCCATGAAACCCGACGACAGCACATTGATCGCGTATGCCGACGGCGAGCTCGATGCGGCCGGCGCGGCATCGGTCGAGCAGGCGCTGGCCGAATCGTCCGAGCTGCGGGAGAGCGTGGCGCGCCTGCGTGCGTCGCGCCTGCCGTACCAGGACGCGTTCGCCGCGCAGAAGCTGCCGCCCTTGCCCGATGCGCTGCGCTTGCGCATCGAGGCGATGGCGAGCGCCGCGCAGGCGCAGTCGGCGGCGGCAGCAGCCCAGGCTCAGCCGCGCGAACAGGAAGCGGTGCCCGCCTCGGCCAAGGTGGTGCCCCTGCCGGCGCGGCGCAATCGCCCGATGCTGTGGCTGGCGGCGGCCTTCGTGGCCGGCGCGTTCTGCGCGGGGCTGGTGCAGCAGTTCGCGGCCGGCGGTTTCGGCGCCGGCAGCGGCCCGAGCTTGGCGGCCGGCGACGCGAAGAAGCCGTGGATCAGCGTCGCGGCCGACTACCAGCAGCTCTACACGCGCGATACCGTCGCGAACCTCACGCCCGATCCGGCCGTCTCCGCGAAGATCGTCGGCGAGATCCGCAGCGACGACGGCATCCGCCTGCGCGTGCCCGACCTCAGCATGGCCGGCATGCGCTTCAAGGCCGTCGACCGCCTGCGCTACGACGGCAAGCCGCTGGTCCAGATCGTCTACCTGCCCGAGCACGGCGTGCCCGTCGCCTTGTGCGTGATGAAGGATGCGCGGCCCGACCAGGGCATCGCCAAGCACGAGATGCACGGCATGACCGTGGTGGCCTGGCGCCAGAACGAGCTGTCCTACGCGCTGATCGGCAAGCCCGATTCAGGCGATCTGGAGGCCATCGCGCGGCAGATCTCCGGCAGCCATGTCGATGCGATGTTCGCGGTGCGCGAGGCGCGCGTCGATTTTCTCGGCTAATGTTCCGAGCCGGCCGCGTGTCCTGCGCGGCCGATGCAGCACCTTCCCGCCGGTTTTCCTTCCCTTCCTGATGCGCGTGTCGCCGATACGGCGACAGGGTCTTTCTCGTCCGCTCGCCCGGGACGCCGCTGCCGCGCGGCTGCCGGCCTTGTGAGAATTTCTCGTGAGCCGCGTGCTTGCCGTGGCTGCGCGCGCGAATCGATACTGGCGGCCGGGCCAATCCGGTGACGGCGATGGCGAGGCAAGCACCCATCGTCGCCGTCATCGCCTCGCGCGGAGAGAACAATCACATGGCAATCCTGATGGGGCTGATTTCGGCCCTGTGCTGGGGCAGTACCGACTTCATGGCGGGGCAGGCGGCGCGCCGGGTGGGCGTGACGCGCTCGCTGTTGTACAGCCAGTCGATCGGCTTGCTGCTGCTGAGCGTCGTGCTCGCCTTCCATCCCGCCTGGCTGCGCATCGGCGCGCTCGACGCGGGGCTGCTGGTGGCGATCGTCGCGGCGATCTGCAACCTGGCCGCGATGGCCTCGCTGCTCAAGGCCTTGTCGATCGGCAAGGCCTCGGTGGTGGCGCCGATCGTGTCGCTCTATGGCGCCGTCACCACCTTGCTGGCGATCCTCGGCGGCCAGTCGATCACCGGCCTCACGGTGATCGGGCTGGCGCTGTGCGTGGCGGGCGCCAGCCTCGCGGGCATGGCGAAGTCCGCCGGCGGCCAGGCCGAGGCGCCGGCCTCGATCGGCTTCGCCCTGCTGTCCGCGCTGATGTTCGGCCTCGGCTTCTGGCTGCAGGGCGCCTTCGCGGTCCAGCGGCTGGGCGTGGCCAGCGCGCTGTGGGTCTACTACCTCACCGCGGTGGCGATCCTGTTGCTGCTGCTGGCGCGGCGGCGCGCTCTCTCGGCGCCGCCCGCCTCGCTGGTGGCGCTGCTGCTGTCGATCAGCCTGTTCAGCCTGCTTGGTTTCCTCTCGCTGGCCTTGGGCGCCGCCACCGGGCAGGTGGCGATCGTCACCGTGCTCAGCTCGCTGGCCAGCGCGGTGACGGTGCTGCTCGGCTTCGTGATCCGGCACGAGCGGCCGAGCGCGGCGCAGTGGCTGGGGGGCGCGGCGATTCTGGTGGGGGTGGTGCTGCTGAAAGTGACGCCGGCGACGTTTGCCTGAGCCGGCCCGATGCGCGGCGCGCGGGCCACGCGCCCGCTTCCCGCCTGGGCGCGCAACTCATCCCCATTTTCAGGAGAAAGCGGGCCGAATCCGCCGAGGCCGCGCCTGGCTTGGCGGCCGCGGCGCCCTGCCGCAGCCAATCTGTTGCGAAAAGGGTATTGCCTGTTGCAGTGCAGCGAGCGATCCGTATAATACGGGTTTTCCCCTAGGCACTAACCCTGAGGTCATCATGAAAGCTGCGACTGCATCGACTCCTGCTCTGGTCCAATGGTTTACCCAACTGCGCAGCGGCCTGGCCCGCGCGTGGGAAATCCACGTCCGTACCTGCGAACTGATCGCCGAAGCACACCGCCGCATGTAATGGCGGGCGGCTCGGCCGCCGGCGGGGCGATACGGAGCGGCGCGGCGTTTGGCTGCGACGGCGTATCGACTCCTCGTGGTACCGAAGCCGCGTATCGAGTCCGGGGCTGAATTCGGGTTCCGGGCTCCGCGCAGTCCAGGCCTTGCTCGCCATGGCCTGCGCCAGCCGGTAGCGCGAAGCTTGCGCGCTGCCGATCGTCCCCGCCGGGGCAGCATCCTCTCGATGGATGCAGCGCGAACCGGCAACCGCTCGACGATCGGCCGCGACGGCAGCGGGCAGGGCAGCCAGCCTCGCCTGCTTCGCGCAGCGGCGTTTTTCCCGCATTGCCCTGTTCCTTCGTCGAAGGAACGCATCCCATCGCCGCGATCACGCGCGGCATCCCCGCTTTCCCTTCACAGCACCCCGAGCCATCGCCACCACAGCGCGTTGAACGGGATCACGCACAGCACGCCCAATCCCGCCGTCACCACGCAATAGCGCAGCGCCGCGCGCCGCTCCAGCCTGGCCAGCGCGATGCCGAACACGATCGGTGGCGACTGGTAAGGCAGCACCGTGGTCGCGTAGCCCATCACCTGCGCCAGCAAGCCGGCCTTCAGGTAGACACTTTGCGCGAGCGCTTGCGAGGCGATCGGTACATAGAGCGCCGGCTCCGCATTCGAGGTGACCGCGAAGCACAGCAGGATCGACAAGGCGCTGAGCGCGGCATAAGCGAGCATCGGGCTGTCGCGCAGCACGTCGAGCGCGGCCATGCCCGGCAGGCGCGCACCGAGCTGGTCGACCAGGGCCGTCAAGCCGATGATGGCCGCGATGAACCACAGCAACTCCATCTTCAGCGAGGCCGTGAAGCGCTCCAGGGCGTCGGCGGGCGAACTCGCGAAATAGACCAGCGCGAAACCGAGCCCGATCCAGCCCGGCGCGACGTGGTGCCAGGCATCGCTGAACCAGCCCGCCAGCGTGATCGCGAGCAGCGTCATGGCATGCCATTCGCGGCGCGACAGCGCGGCCGGCGGCGTGGCGCCCGCGCCTGTCGTGTCGATCCGATCGGGAAACAGCCGCCAGGCCGCGAGCACCAGCACGGCGCCGCGCAGGATCGCGCCGGCCGGGAAGAACCAGGCGAGATAGTCGGAGAAACGCAGCCGCAGCCCATGCGACTGCTCCAGGATGCCGGCCATGATCACGTTCGGCAGGTTGGCCGGCAGCACCGCGGCGGCCAGCTCATAGGCGCCGACGATCACCAGCAGCAGGATGCCGCGCCGGCCGTTCGACTCGGGGCCGAGCCCGACCGCCTCGCAGTAGCCGAGCGCGATCGGCACCAGGATCGCGATGCGCCCGAAGGTCGAGGGCATCACCAGCGAGAGCGCGAAGCCGAGCACGGCGAAAGCCATCAGCGCGCGCGGATAGGAGGCGCCGATGCGCCGCGCCAGCGCGCCGCCGAGCCGCGCGCTCAGGCCGCTGTCCTTCAGCGCGAAGCCGATCGCCGCGCCGCTGAACACCAGCCAGAACGCGCTGGACCCGAAGCCCGAGAAGATCGCGGCGGCCGGCACGCGGGTGCAGGTGGCCGCGAGGAAGAAGAACAGCAGCGAGACCCACAGGCTGGCGATCGCGTTGGTGGCCCACAGCACGATGCAGGCGAACACGATCGCGACGATGCGGGCGTCGTGCGGGGCCAGCGTGCCGCGCGCGGCGAGCATCGCGATCGCGCCCAGGCCGGCCGCGAGCAGGGCGAGGGCGATGTTTGCGCCGGTGTTCAGGGTGGCGAGTCTGGCCTGCATGGCACTCCTGCTGGAAAGGGTAATTGTCTATTTTTATAGACAATTGAGACAAAAATCGGCGTGCGAGAGATTGGCGGCGAAGCGGTTCAGGGCCTCGAACAGGGCCGCGTCCGAGCGCTCGCTCGCCTCGTTCAGCTGTTGCGCCTCGGCATGCAGGCGAGTCAGGAACGCGTGCATCGTGGCCGTCTGCACGGCCACGCCGTCCTGCCGCTCGGCGAAGGCCGCCGCGGCCCGCGCGATCAACAGCAGCGCCGCCGCCTCGCGTCCCGCGCGGCCGGCCGCGTCGCGGCAGCAGGCCTCGAAGGCCTCCAGCTCGGCGAAACCGGCGATCTCGCGCGCCAGCCATTGCACCCCTTCGGAAAGCTTCATGGTTTGCCCTTGCTTGTGCCTGTCGTCTAAATATTTAGACTAACTGCGGCAAGCAGCGAATGCAAGCGCCGTTTTTCGGGACAGGAGGAAGCCGGGCCGGCACGTTTCGCGCGACGCTTTCGCGTAATATCGTGCCGTTTTCCTTTCCGAGCCCCCAAGGTCCCGCATGCCCGCAGCCGGTCCCCGCAAGAAGCGTCTTCGAGGCGCGCGCTTCGATTTCGACAGCATCGGCGAGCGCCTGCGCGCCTACCGGATGGCGGCCGAGCTGCGCAGCGAGGACCTGGCCGAGCGGCTCGACATCTCGCGTGCGGCCGTCTACAAGCTCGAGCGCGGCGAGATCGTCAAGATCGACACGCTGGAGCGGCTGGCCACGCTGTTCGGCGTGTCGCTGGCGAACCTGCTGGGCGTGGAGGTCGAGTACCACGATTCGGCGATCAGCTATTTCGAGCGGATGCGGCAGATCGAGCGGCGCTCACGGCGCATCGTCGCGCACTTCGATCCCTTCTCGTTCCTGCTGACCTCGGACGATTACGCCGGCTGGCTGCGGCGCATGCTGGAGGAAAGCGTGCCGCCGGCGCTGGCCGACGCGGCCTGGACGCAGACGCTGTCGAAGGTGATGGCGATCCTCGACGAGCGCAAGGCCGCCTACCGCGCGACGCCGCTGGACGTGACCAGCCTGATCGGGCTGCGCCAGATCGAGCAGTTCCTGCATCACGGGCTGGTGGGCCGGCTCGGCCTGCCGCCGGGCGTGCAGCTCGAACGCAAGCTCGCGGCGCGGCGCGAGGTGATGCGCATCGTCGGGATGCTGGAGGACGAGACGGCGGGCGTGAGGATCGGCATCGTCGCCGACGCGCTGCCGAACGAGACCTTCCAGATCTTCGAGGGCGAGCACGAGGCGCAGGTCGCGGTCTCGCCGTTCCGGCTCGGCGAGCTGCCGAACATCCGCACCGGCATCGCCACCATCACCACTTCGGGCGATGCCGTGGCGATGTACCGGCGCATGATCGACCGGCTGTGGGCCGACGCGGCGAAGGGCAGGGCCGGGGCCAAGCTGCTGCGGGACTTGCTGGAGCGCGTGTAGGTGCTGCTCAGCCCACCGCCTTGAGCGCCGCCACGAAGCGCTTGTCCGCCAGGTAGGCCACGTTGAAGCGGCAATAGGCCGAGAGCCGGTCCGCGCCGGGCGCGAACACGGCACCGGGCGCGAGGATCACGCCGCGCTCCAGCAGCGCCTGGGCGAGCTGCATCGAATCGGGCCAGCCCGGCAGCGAGGCCCACAGATACAGGCTCTGCTCGCTCTCGCGGAAGATCTCGGCGCCCAGCCGGCGCAGCGCCAGGATGCCGGCCTCGGTGGCGCGCCGCAGCTTGTCCTGCAGGAAATTCGTATGACGAAGGAAATGGCCGTCGCTGACGATCGCGTCGAGCGTGCGCTCGCAGTATTCCGAGCTGCTCACGTGCATCAGCATCTTGACGTCGGCCAGGTCGCTGGCGAGGCCCGCCTCGCAGGCCAGGAAGCCCACCCGCAGCGCGGCCGACACCGATTTCGCGAAGCTGCCCACGTAGATGGTGCGGCGCAACTGGTCCAGCGTGGCGATGCGCGTGAGCGTGCGCGGCTTCAGGTCGGCCAGCGCGTCGTCCTCCACCAGCATCAGGTCGTGCGCCTCGGCCAGTTGCAGGATGCGATGCGCCTTGGCGGCGCTGGTGTCGGTGGCGGTGGGGTTGTGGCCCACCGACTGCGTGAAGAACAGCCGCGGGCGATGCTCGGCGAGCGCCGCCTCGAGCGCGGCGATCGAGGGGCCGTCGGTCTCGCGCGGGATCCCGACGATGCGCGCGCCGCTCAGCTTGAGCTTGCCGAACAGCGGGTAGTAGCCGGGATCGTCGACCAGCACCGCATCGCCGGGCCGCACGAAGTAGCGCAGCACGATGTCGATGGCCTGGTTGGCGCCGTGGGTCAGCACGATCTGCGCGGGCTGCGCGTCGATCTCGTAGCCGGCCAGCTTCTGCTGCAGCGACTGGCGCAGCGGCAGGTAGCCGTAGCGGCTGCCGTAGCGGAACAGCGAGGCCACGCCGGTGCGCACCACGCGTTGGTGGTAAAGGTCCAGGCGCGTCTTGGCGAGCCAGTCGACGGGCGGGAAACCCTCGCCCAGGTTCAGCACGTTGGCGCTCTCGTGCAACTGCTCGCGCATCAGCCAGACCACGTCCATCGCGCGGTCCAGGGTGGTGGCGCTGCCCTCGCTCTCGGCGATGGCCGCGGCCGCCGCGCCGCTACCGCCGCCGGGCCGCCGGCAGACGAAGAAGCCCGAGCCGCGCCGCGGCTCGATCAGGCCGTTGGCGGTCAGGATGTCGAAGGCGCTGACCACCGTGTTCTTCGAGCAGCCCGAGGCATCGGCGTATTCCCTGATCGAGGGCAGCTTGCTGCCGGCCGGCAGGATGCCTTCCTCGATCTGTCTGGCGAGATTGTCCGCGATGCCCTCGGACAAGGTGGTTCCTGCACGCCGTATCATCGCGTCCGCTCCATCGGGCCGGCGCACTGTGCCAGGTACAGTGCATCGAGTGTTGTGGGGAACTGTACCTTTCATTAAGGTACAGCGCGCCTATTATTCGTCCATTCGAAGCGGCCCCGCAACACCGGAAAACGCGAGGCCGCGCCACCCGACATGGAGACGCCCGCGATGCCCATCGATTCCGCCCTGCCCGATTTCCGTTCCCTGACTCCCGCCGAGCGCCTGGCTCGCATCGCCGCGGCCGCCGGCCTCGACGACGCGCAGCACGCGCTGCTGGCCCGGCCCGGCGCGCTGCCGATCGAGGTGGCCAACGGCATGATCGAGAACGTGATCGGCACCTTCGAGCTGCCGCTGGCGGTGGCCGGCTACTTCCGCATCAACGGCGAGGACGTGCTGGTGCCGATGGCGGTGGAGGAGCCCTCGATCGTCGCGGCCGCCTCCTTCATGGCCAAGCTGGCGCGCGAGGCGGGCGGTTTCCGCACCTCCAGCACCGGGCCGCTGATGCGCGCCCAGGTGCAGGTGCTCGGCATCGACGATCCCTATGGCGCGCGCCAGACCATCCTGGCCGCCAGGGACGAGCTGATCGAGCTGGCCAATGCGCGCGACGCGGTGCTGGTGAAGCTCGGCGGCGGCTGCCGCGACATCGAGGTGCAGGTGTTTCCCGACACGCCGCGCGGCGCGATGGTGGTCGCGCACCTGATCGTCGACGTGCGCGACGCGATGGGCGCCAATACCGTCAACACCATGGCCGAGGCGGTGGCGGGGCGCATCGAGGCGCTCACCGGCGGCACCGTGCGGCTGCGCATCCTGTCGAACCTGGCCGACCTGCGGTTGGCCCGCGCGCACGTGCGCTACTCGGCGGCCACGCTGGCCACGCGCGAGTATTCGGGCGAGGCGGTGATCGACGGCGTGATCGACGCCTACCTGCTGGCCGCCGTCGATCCCTATCGCGCGGCCACCCACAACAAGGGCATCATGAACGGCATCGATCCGGTGATCGTCGCCACCGGCAACGACTGGCGCGCGGTGGAGGCGGGCGCGCATGCCTATGCCAGCCGCGGCGGGCGCTACACCTCGCTGACCACCTGGGAGAAGGCCGCCAACGGCGACCTGGTCGGCACCATCGAGCTGCCGATGCCGGTCGGGCTGGTGGGCGGCGCCACGCGCACCCACCCTCTGGCGCGCGCGGCGCTGCAGATCCTCGGCGTGCAGAGCGCGCAGCGGCTCGGCGAGATCGCCGCGGCGGTCGGCCTGGCGCAGAACATGGGCGCGCTGCGCGCGCTCGCCACCGAAGGCATCCAGCGCGGCCACATGGCGCTGCACGCGCGCAATATCGCGATCGCGGCCGGCGCGAGCGGCGCCGACATCGACTGGGTCGCGCGCAAGATGGCGGCCGCCAGGGACGTGCGCACCGATCGCGCGCTGGAGCTGCTGGCCGGCCCGCGCGACTGAGCGGCGGCCCGTCGTCGGAAGGCGCGGGCACATAACCAGGCGGACCGGGGATCCACCCCGGCCGCGACGGCAGCTGGCCTGCCGAAGGAGGAGACGCATGAACGAGATGGGTGGCAATTCCGCCGCGCTGGCGGCCGTGTCCGCGCGGCGCGCGGTGGCGACCGAGACGGCGACCGAGACGGCGACCGCGGCGCCGCTGGCCGAGGTGTGGGGCGATACGGTCGACCTGCGCCATCTGGGCTGGTCGGTGGCGATCGGCGTGGGCGTGGCGCTGGGCGCCTTCCTCGCGGGACGCGCGCTGCTGGCGCCGCTGGTCGCCGATCCGCAGATCGCGCGCGCCTACGCGATGCTGGTCGGCCTGGGCGGCTGCCTGGCGGCCGGCGTGATCTGCGCGAAGCTGTTCGCGCCCAAGCGCGTGGTGGTCGAGCAGGTGGTGGACGAGGCGGCGCGCCTGCGCGTGCTGGCCCAGCTCGATGCCGAATCGGGCGGCCTCGGCTCGCTCGAGGACCTGAGCCCGGCCGCGCGCGCCGAGATGGACGAGCTGGGCCTGACTGCCGTGTTCGCCGCCTACGAGCGACGCGCGGGCCGCGCCGCCGCCGAGGCGGGCGCCGCTGCCGCCGCAGCAAAGCCGGGAGCCCGCTCATGACCCCGCTGCTGTCCGACTTCTCCGTGGCGCTGGCGATGGGCCTGCTCGGCGCGATCGCCTTTGCCGCGATCGGCCTGGTTTCCGGCACCGACGAGACCACCACCATCGCGCCGCTGACCCTGCTGGTGGCCCTGCTCGGCGTGCCGCCGGCGGGCGTGTTCACCTTCTTCCTGGCCGGCGCGGTGGCCAAGCACATGACGCACGCGATCCCCACCGCGCTGCTCGGCATTCCCGGCGACACCATGGCCGCGCCGCTGCTGCAGCAGGCCACCGCCTTGCGCGCGCTCGGCGTGCCGCATATCGCGCTGCGCAAGATGATCTCGGGCGCGATCGTGGCGGCCTGCGTGGCGGTGCCGCTGGCGGTGCTGTTCGCGGTGCTGCTGGCGCCGTTCGGCGGCGCGATCTCGAAGGCCGCGCCCTGGGTGTTCCTGGCCGCCGCCTGCGTGATCGCCTACGCCTCGGCCGGGCGTTGGGCCTGCGTGCTGCTGCTGGTGCCCTTCGTGCTGCTGATCGTGGCGCTGCAGACGCTGACCGGCAGGTACGGCGTGAAGCTCTCGGTCAGCTACTTCCTCGGCATCGCGATCGGCCCGCTGATCGCCGACCTGTTCGCGATCCTCTCGCCGCCGGCGCGCCGCGCGATGCGGCGCGAGGGGCTGGCCACCTTCTCGCTGGCGCCGGACCTGAAGGGCTGGCGCGGCTGGTTCCCGAACCCGCTGCGCATCCTCGATCGCAGCCAGGCCGGCTGGACGCTGGGCACCGCCGCGCTGTCGAGCGCGACCTTCGTGTTCAGCCCGGTGGCGATGACGGTGGTGGCCGGCGAGATCGTCGGCGCGCGCGTCAAGCATGCCTATCCGCGCCTGACCACGGTGATCGCCGCGCGCAACGGCGTGACCGAGGCCACCTATATCGCCGAGGCGCTGATCCCGCTGATCGCCTTCGGGCTGCCGCTGAGCCCGGTGGCGGCGGGACCGGCCGCGCCGCTGTTCAATGCGCCGCCGCGCTTCTTCGTCGACACGGCCTGCGGGCAGGTCCACAACCTGCACACGCTGATGTCGGCCTGGGCCTTCCTCGGCTACGGGTTGCTCGCGGTGCTGCTGGCCGCGCTGATCGCCTATCCGCTGGCGATGAACTACGCGCATCGCGCGGCATCGTTCGTGGCGCGCAAGCTTTCGCACGAGGCCATCATCGCCACCTTCTCGGGGCTGATCGTGGTGATCGGCGTGTGGGAGGGCGGCCTGGCGGGGCTGGCCGTGATCCTCACGGTGGGGCTGGTGGGCGGCGTGCTGTCGAGGCTGTTCGGCTTCAATACCGGCGTGCAGTTCATGGGCTACTACGCGGCCGTGCTTGGCGTGCCGGCCTTGATGAAGCTGGTGTAGGCGAGCGCCGTGTCGCGTGCACGGCGCCCGGGCGGCGGCGCCGCGTGCGCGGGATGCGCGGCGGCACCGCCGCCCGGAGCATGCCGCCGCGGCCCGGTTTGCCGGCGGCAAGCCGCTCAGCGCGTGGCGGGCACGTTGCGTTTCAGGAACGCGCGCATCAGCCGGCCGATCTCGGCGCCGTCCTCCTCCAGCGCGAAATGGCCGGTATCGAACAGGTGCAGCTCCGCCTTGGGCAGGTCGCGCAGATAGGCGCGCGCGCCGACCGGCGGGAAGGCCTTGTCGTTCTTGCCCCAGACGATCAGCATCGGCGGCTGGTACTCGCGGAAATAGGCCTGCCACTGCGCGTATTGCGCCACGTTGCTGCCGTAGCTGTAGAACAGGTCCAGCTGGATCTCCTGGTTGCCGGGGCGATCGAGATAGGCCTGGTCGAGCGTCCAGGTGCCGGGGTCCAGGTGGCTGAGCTCGCGCGTCCCGTCCACGTAGTGCCAGCGCGTCACCTTCAACTGCAGCAGTTGGCGCAGGCGCTCGGCATTGGCCTCCGAACGATCGGCCCAGTAGGCCTTCAGCGGCTTCCAGAAATCGCCGGCGATGCCCTCCTCGTAGGCGTTGCCGTTCTGCGCGACGATCGCGGTGACGCGCTCGGGATGCGCCGCGGCGATCCGGTAGCCGACCGGCGCACCGTAATCCTGCACGTACAGCGCGTAGCGCGTCAGGCCGAGGGTTTCGGTGAACCCGTCGATCACCTTGGCGAGATTGTCGAAGGTATAGCTGAAGCGATCCGGCGGCGGCATGTCGCTCTGGCCGAAGCCGGGGTAGTCCGGCGCGATCACGTGGTAGCGGTCGGCCAACTGCGGGATCAGGTTGCGGAACATCTGCGACGAGGTCGGGAAGCCGTGGAGCAGCAGCACGGTGGGGGCGTTCTTCGGGCCGGCCTCGCGATAGAAGATCTTCACGCCGTTCACGTCGACGGTGTGATAGCTGACGGCATCGGCGCTTGCCGCAGGGGCGCCGGTCGACGCGACGGTGCCGGCGGCTTGCGCGGCGGGCGAGAGCGTGGCGAACGTGAGGGCGCAAGCGGCGGCCAGGCCGGCGAGGGTCGGGAATGTCATCGTGAAGGCTCCAGGGGCGATGTGATGGAAAGGAAAATCGTGCCGATTTTGATTTGCATGACGAACTATTGATCCGTCATGCCGGCCGCTGAAGGTAGTCCGTATCAGCGTCGATCGTGTACCCGACGTCGTGCCGGCCATGAGGCCGTCACGAGAAATGGATGCGGGGACAACCAACGAGGCTGAAGCGCCATGATTTCCTCAGGACCGCGCGATCCAGGGATCGGATCGCATGGAGAGGAAGTCTAGGGGCGCGAAGGACTTGCAGGAATACGCCGGGGAGCGAATGGATCGTTCGCGAAACGCGAAGAATGGCGGCGGGGTGCCGATCACCCCGCGCGGGGCCGCTACTCAGTCGGTGGGGCCGGTGCAGCTTTTCGCGCCGGCGGCCATGACAGTGCAATGCTCCACGCTCCAGTGGCTGCTGCTCGACAGGCCGGCGCCGCCGGTCAGGCCCGCCAGCTTCCAGCGCGGGCTGAAATGCAGGTCGATGCGCGCGGTCTGGTTGGGCGTGCCCAGCGAGGGCAGCGGCGAGGCGCTCGCCAGCGCCTGCGTGACCGCGGCGTTCCAGGCCGGGTCGCCGCCGCCGTTGGCGGGCTGCAGCTCGGACGATTCGACCGCGCCGCTGCGGGAGAAACGCGTCGACAGCACCGCCTCGGGATAACCGTCGACGGCGGGACGTGCCACATACAGGCTGCCGCCGATCCGGCAGCCCACGTAACGCTGCCATTGCAGCGCGCTCAGGTGCGCCAGCGAAACAGGATCGCCGCCCTGCGCGGCCTGCTTCAGGCAGATCGAGGCGATTTGGTCGGGGGAGGGCATCGGCGGGTCGTTGGCGGCGCAGCCGGCCAGCGCCAGCGAGGCGATGAGCGCAAGCGAGGTGAGCGAGGCGGAGGCGCTCCCGGCAGCGCGATTCCTGCGCGGCGATCTGATGGTCATGGTCTCTCTCGATTCGTTGTTCGTTGTCATAGGAATGAGCGCTATTCCAGCACCATCGCGATGCGGGGGCAAGCGCCGGCCGCGCCGGCGGTAACAGTTTGCGATTCGGCTTACCTGGCGGGCAGCGGCGCCGCCGCGTCGTAGAATGCGCTCGATCGACTTCCCATCATCCCCAAGCTATCGGCGACGCGCATGGAAATCAAATGGATCGAGGACTTCATCGCCCTCGCGCAATACCAGAGTTTCTCGCGCGCGGCCGAGTTCCGCAACGTCACGCAATCGGGCTTCAGCCGCCGCATCCAGTCGCTGGAGCAGTGGATCGGCGCGGAGCTGATCGACCGCAGCAGCTTCCCGCCGGTGCTGACGCCGGCCGGGCGCCTGTTTCGCGAGGCCGCCGACGACATCCTGCACAAGCTGCACGACACGCGCGCCATCATCCGCACCGAGCAGCGCATCGCCGGGCGCGGCCTGCAGATCGCGGCCGGCCACACCATCGCGCTGAACTTCCTGCCGGGCTGGCTGAAGGCCTTGTCGGGCCATTTCGGCGAGGTGCGCGCGCGGGTGGTGCCGGCCAATGTCCACGATTCGATCCTCTCGCTGGTAAACGGCAACTGCGAACTGATGTTCGCCTACCACCATCCCGAGCTCCCGCTGCATCTCGACCCCGCGCGCTACGAGCACCTCACGGTCGGCCTCGATACGCTGCTGCCGGTCAGCCAGCCCACGCCGCGCGCCGCGCCGCGCTTTCGCCTGCCGGGCACCAGCAAGGCCGCGCTGCCGTTGATTTCGTATACGGAAACCAGCTATTTCGGGCGCTGCCAGGCGCTGCTGCTGTCGCGCGCGCCGGCCACGCCGATGCTGCGGCTGCACTTCGAGTCGGACATGGCCGAGGTGCTCAAGAAGCTGGTGGTCGAGGGCGAGGGCCTGGCCTGGCTGCCGCGCAGCGCGATCGCGCGCGAGCTCGCGGCCGGCGAGCTGGTGCCGGCGGGGCCGGCCGCCTGGCAGCTCGAGGTGGAGCTGCGTGTCTATCGCGATACCAGCAACCGCGGCGCCTTCGTCGATACGCTCTGGCAGCATCTGCGCGCCTCGATCTGAGGCTCCCTGCCGCGGCTGCCCCCGGGATTTCCCTGCCTATGCGAATCACGCATACGCGCATGCCGGACCCGCATCGCGGGTTTTTTGACCGTCCCTACCATTCGTCCTGACGGTCGAGGCAAGCTGCTTTCCGCTTTCGTCCGTCGCCCGCGTCGAACCCCGACGTTTCCTCATCGACACGCGCCGCAGGACCTCCAGGTTCGCCCGGCGCCTCCAGGGACGGACATGAAATCACGCCTCACTCCATGGATCGCGGCCGGCATGCTGCTCGGCATCGCGGCCGGCGGCTACTGCCACGCGACGGCGGCCGATGCCGCGCAAGCCCGGGACATCGCCGGCTACTTCTCGATCCTCACCGACATCTTCCTGCGGCTGATCAAGATGATCATTGCGCCGCTGGTGTTCGCCACCCTGGTGTCGGGGCTCGCCGGCATGGACGGCGGCCGCGACGTGGGCCGGATCGGCCTGCGCACCGTGCTGTGGTTCCTGTGCGCCTCCTTCGTGTCGCTGCTGATCGGGCTGGCCTTCGCCAACGCGCTGCAGCCCGGCGCCGGCCTGCACCTGGCGGCGGGCGCCGGGGAAAGCGTCGCCGGGCTCAACACGGCGGGGCTGAACCTGAAGGACGTGCTCACGCATGCCTTTCCCACCAGCCTGCCCGACGCGATGGCGCGCAACGACATCCTGCAGATCCTGGTGTTCTCGCTGTTCTTCGGGCTCGGGCTCGGCGCGCTCAGGCAGGACCCGCGCGTGGCCCTGCTGGTCGGCGCGATCGACGGCCTGGTGCCGGTGATGCTGCGGCTGACCGGCTACGTGATGCGCGCCGCGCCGTTCGGCGTGTTCGGCGCGATCGCCTCGGCCGTCACGCTGCGCGGGCTCGACGTGGTGCTCACCTATGGCCGGCTGATCGGCGCCTTCTATGCGGCGCTGGTGGTGCTGTGGCTGCTGCTGGTGGGCGTCGGCTGGCTGTTCCTGGGGCGCGACGTCGGCCGCCTGCTGAAGGCGGTGCGCGAGCCGGCCATGCTGGCCTTCTCGACGGCCAGCAGCGAGGCCGCCTATCCGCGCCTGACCGAGCAGCTCGAACGTTTCGGCGTGCCGAAGAAGGTGGTGGGCTTCACGCTGCCGCTCGGCTACGCCTTCAACCTCGACGGCTCGATGATGTACCAGTCCTTCGCCGCGATCTTCATCGCCCAGGCTTTCGGCATCGACATGCCGGTCTCGCAGCAGTTGCTGATGCTGCTGGTCCTGATGCTGAGCAGCAAGGGCATGGCCAGCGTGCCGCGCGGCTCGGTGGTGGTGGTCGCCGCGGTCGCGCCGCTGTTCCATCTGCCCGCCGCGGGCGTGGCGCTGGTGCTGGCGATCGACCAGATCCTCGACATGGGACGCACCATGACCAACGTGATCGGCAATAGCGTGGCCACCGCCGTGATCGCGAAGTGGGAAGCGCGGCGCGCGGCGGGCGAGCTGGCCGAAGCGACGGAGCCGGGGCCGGTGTCGAGCGAGCTGCCGCGTCTCGAGCCGCTCGCGGGCGACGCGCGATGAGCGGCGCGAGCCTTCCGGCCGGCGCGCCGGCGCGGCGCCTCGGCATCGTCGGCGGGCTTGGGCCGCTGGCCGGCGCCGACCTGTACGCCAAGCTGATGCGCGCGGCCGGCACCATGCCGATCGATGCGATCCTGGCCCAGCATCCGCTGCGCGGCACGGCCCCGGATCGCGAGGCGAGCGCCGAGCGCAAGCTCCATGTGTTCGACCTGATCCGCGAGTTCGAGCAGCGCGGCGTGACCACCGTGGTGCTGCCCTGCTTCCTCAGCCACACCTTCCTCGACGAGCTGCGCGCGAACACCTCGCTGGCGATCGTCGACCTGGTCGAGGCGGTGCGCGAGCACGTGCGCCGCGCGTGGCCGGGCGCGCATCGCATCGGCGTGCTCGCCTCGGCGGCGACGCGCGAGCGGCGCCTGTTCGAGCGCTACTTCGCGGCGCCGGAATTCAGTCTCTGCCATCCCGGCGAGGTCGATGGCATCGATGCGGTGACGGAAGCGGTCTATGGCGCGGACGGCATTCGCGAGGGCGCGCTCGACGGGCGCCCGGTCGAGCTGCTGCGGCGTGCCTGCGCCTCGCTGATCGAGCAGGGCGCGGAGGTGATCGTGCCGGGCCTGACCGAGATCGCCCTGGTGCTGGACGCGCTCGGGCCGCTGCCGGTGCCGCTGGTCGACCCGAACCAGGTCTATGCGCGGCGCGTGCTCGCCGCCGACCGCGAGGGCGCGCATGGCGGCCAGGCCGAGCCGTTCCGGATCGGCGTGGTCGGCGGCGTCGGGCCGGCGGCCACCGTCGATTTCCTGCGCAAGCTGGTGCAGCACACGCCGGCCGCGCGCGACCAGGACCACCTGAAGCTGATCGTCGAGCAGAATCCGCAGATCCCCGATCGCACCGCGCACCTGGTCGGCGAGGGCCCCGATCCGACCGTCTCGCTCTATGCCGCCTGCAAGCGCCTGGAGCAAGGCGGCGCGAAGCTGGTGGCGATCCCCTGCAATACCGCGCATGCCTTCGTCGAGCGGATCCAGCCGCGCCTGTCGATCCCGATCGTCAACATGCTGACAGTGACGGCGCGCCATCTGCGCGAGCGTTTTCCCGAGGCGCGCGAGATCGGCGTGCTGGCCACCTCGGGCACGCTCGCCAGCGGCGTCTATCGCGAGGCGCTGGCCGCCGAGGGGTTCGCGCAGATCGTGCCGCCGCCGGCCTTGCAGGCGCGCGTGATGGCGGCGATCTACGGCGAGGCGGGCGTCAAGGCCGGGTTCGTGCAGGGCCGCTGCCGCGAGGACATCGAGGCAGCGCTCGATGCGCTGGTCGCGGCCGGCGCGCGGGTGGTGCTGCTCGGCTGCACCGAACTGCCGCTGCTGCTGCCGGCAGGCGAGATCGCAGGGCCCGCCGGCGCGCGCGTGAGCCTGGTCGACCCGACCGAGGTGCTGGCCAGGGCCTGCGTCGCGGCGGCGACCAGGGCGGCAAATGAGGCGGCAAATGAGGCGGCAAATGAGGCGGCAAATGAGGCGGCGAACGAGGCGGCGAACGAGGCGGAACCGCAGCGCTCCTTCTGATCGAATAAATCGATACTCAGATCGGAAAAATATCGTTTTTCATCGAAGATCGTAATCGGTAACATCGGTGTCACTGATCTGCCGCGCCGACGCGCGCGGCGGGCCGATGTCCCCTTGATACCTCGTTACGGAGTTTCGATCGATGAGCGCTTCCGCCGCCCCGCTGCTGCCTTTCCATATCGCCTTCCCGGTCCACAGCCTCGAGGCCGCGCGCGAATTCTACGGCGAGCTGCTCGGCTGCCCCGAGGGCCGCAGCTCGGCCGAATGGGTCGACTTCAACCTCTATGGCCACCAGATCGTCGCGCATCTCGCGCCGGACGAAACGGGCGTGGCGCGTACCAATGCCGTCGACGGCCACGGCGTGCCGGTCCGCCATTTCGGCGCGCTGCTGACGCTGGAGCAATGGCACCTGCTGGCCGACAAGCTGCGCGCGGCCGGCACGAAGTTCGTGATCGAGCCGTATGTCCGCTTCAAGGGCGAGCCCGGCGAGCAGGCCACCATGTTCTTCCTCGATCCGTCGGGCAACGCGCTCGAATTCAAGGCCTTCGCCGATCTCGGCAAGCTGTTCGCGAAGTAAGGCCGCCCAGTCCTTCGCCCCGTCCCTCCTCATCGTCCTGGAGCGCCGATGTCACGCTGCCATGTCGCGATCTCGGGCTTCGGCCAGATCGGCCGGGCCGTCGCCGAACTGCTGGCGGCGCGCCGCGCGCGTTATCGCGAGCGCTACGGGGTGGAGGTGCGGCTGGTCGGCATCAGCCGCTCGCGCGGCGCTCGCGTCGATCGCGAGGGCCTGCGCGATCCGCTCGCCGCCGATGCGCCGCTCGACGCGGCGCTGACGGGCGAGGCCTTCGTGGCCGCCGCGCGGCCCGACGTGCTGATCGAGGCCGGCCCGACCGACTACCTGACCGGCGGCGCCGCGCTCGGCTACCTGCGCGCGGCGCTCGCGGCCGGCGCGCACGGCATCGCGATCTCGAAGGGCGCGCTGGTGCTCGATTACCCGGGCCTGCGCGCGCTGGCCGATGCGAACGGCGTGCAGTTGAAGATCAGCGGCGCGACCTCGGCCGCGCTGCCGACCATCGACCTGCTCGACTACAACGCGGCCGGCTGCGAGGTGCGCGTGATGGAAGGCATCTTCACGGCCACCACCAACTACGTGCTGGACCGGATGATGGCCGGCATCGCCTTCGCCGATGCGCTGGCCGAGGCGCAGCGCGCCGGCATGGCCGAGCCCGATCCGCGCTTCGATGTCGAGGGCTGGGACACGGCCTGCAAGGTCTGCATCCTGGCCAACGCGGGTTTCGGCGCGCGGCTGGCGCTCGATGAGATCGCGCGCGAGGGCATCGCGCCGATCGAGGCCGGGCAACTGGCGCGCTGGCGCGCGGATGGCCTGGTGCCGAAGCTGGTCGGCCGCATCGAGCGGCGCGCGGGGGGCGAGGGGCGGGTGGAGGCTTCGGTGCGCCTGGCCACCTACGAGGCCGCGCATCCCTTCGCGGGGATCGGTGCCGGCATGAAGGCGGTGCGCATCGAGACCGATGCGATGGGCGAGCTGCTCGCGATCGGCCGCACCAGCCCGCTGGCGACGGCCGCCGCCGCGCTGAAGGATTTCGAGCACCTGCTGATGCTCGGCGTCGTCGGGCGCTGAGCCGCGCGCAATAAAAAAGGCAGGCGTTTCGCCTGCCTTCGCTCCGTTGCCGCCTGTCCGCCTGTCCGTCAGGCCGCCGGCCCCAGCTCGCGGATCGGGATCACGGTGCGCCCGCCGTTGTTGCGCAGCACGTCGCGCAGGTCGTTGATGACGGGGAACACCTCGTGGTTCCAGTCGGCGCCCTGCATGTCGTGCGCTTCCTGCTCGCGCTCGACGATCCAGCGGTCCTCCTTGAAGATCCGCTCGGTGAACCACACCAGCAGCGGCCAGGCCAGGTCCAGCGCGAAGGGCACCGAGGGCTTGCGGATCGACAGCAGCCCGAAGGTGCGGTTGGTGCGCTGCTGCTTGTCGAGCGGCACGTAGACGATCCACAGGTCCATCACCAGGGTGCCCTCGCTCGAGAGGATCTTGAGCGTCTGGTACGGGTACTCGGTGCGGATCGTCATCACGCTCTTGTCGCTCTGGTCCTGCGGCTTCTTGCTGGCGCCGAACACCAGCGCCTCGCCGATCGGCTGCTTGCCCTCGGCGCGCGAGAAGGTGTAGTCGACCTCGACCCAGCCCTCGCCGCGGCGGCGTCCCAGCGAGCGCGCCTTCATCTGGCCCATCTCGCGGCGATGCAGGAACTGATGGTTCATGTCCATCAGGTTCTCGTGCATGAACGAGTAATGGCACTTGACCGCGCGGCCGAAGCGGCGCGTCTTGTACTTCGGGTCGGCCACCGTGGGCAGCTCGGGCACCGGCTTCTCGTCGGCCAGGGCGGGGTCGCCCGTGAACACGAAGATCAGCCCGCGCACCTCGCGGCACGGGTAGGCGCGCACGCCGTTGGGCAGGCGCTCCTTGCCCAGGTAGGGCACGTCCACGCATTTGCCGCTGCAATCGTAGGTCCAGCCGTGATAGCCGCAACGCAGCGCGTCGCCGTCGACCACGCCGGCGTGCAGCGGCACCTGGCGGTGCGCGCAACGGTCTTCCAGCGCAAAAACCGTTCCCGACTCGCCGCGAAACAACACGATCGGGTCGCCCGCGAATTGCACGCCGAGGGTCTTGCCGCGCTTCAGTTCGCGCGACCAGGCCAGGGGATACCAGAAGTCGGGATGGATCGGCACGCGGCGCAGATCGCGCACGGGCTGCGTGGCGGTCGAGTCGATCACGTTCTGGGTCGGTAAAGGCACTGCGTGCATGCGTGACATCTCCTTGCATTCCGGATGCTTCGACCATCGCGTGGGGACGCGAGGGAGTGATCCGGCGCAGTTTACGCGAAACCGGCCGAGATGCGGGGGCGGTGTGAAGGGATGGTGACAAACCCCTAGGGGGAAATGGGTGCCGGGTCGGGGATGGATCGCTGCTTATGGAGTGCCGGCTGCGCGGGGCCGGCGGCAAGCTTGCCGGGTGGTTCGATGCATGCACATCGATCGGGGCGAAGCGGGGCCGGGAAGGGCATGGAAGCGGTCCCGGCATTCGGCGCCGGCTCCGATGCGGGTGCTCGGAGCCGGTGCTCGGAGCCGGTGCTCGGCGTGGATGTCGGTGCCTGCGCCTGCGCCTGCTCAGGCTCGGGCTCGGGCTCGGGCTCAGGCTCAGGCTCAGGCTCAGGCTCAGGCTCAGGCTCAGGCTCAGGCGTGCGCCAGTTTCAGGCCGCGGCGGGCCGCCGGCCCAGCGGCGTCGTCTTGCGGCCGGCCGAGGCGAGCGCGGCCAGGCTGATCATCGCGGTGAGGACCAGGTAGAAGCTGGGCGCGCTGCGATCGCCCGTGGCGCTGGTGAGCCAGGTGACGATCGCGGGCGTGAAGCCGCCGAACACGGTCACGCCGATGTTGTAGGCCACCGACATGCCGGTCGAGCGCGTCGCGGCCGGGAACAGCTCCGACATCAGCGCCGGCAGCGCGCCGAAGTAGATCGACTTGAGCAGGGCCAGCCAGCAGACCAGCGCGAACAGGGTCGGCACCGAGACGTGCGCGACCGTGTACGAGAAGGCCGGCCAGGCGGTGACGGCGAACAGGATGCCGACCACCGCCATCTGCCGGCGGCGGCCGATGCGGTCCGACAGATGGCCGGCCAGCGGCGTGACGACGGTCAGGATCGCGCCGCCGGCCATGGTGGCCGCGAAGCTGGTGGAGGTGGGCAGGTGCAACTGGCGGATCGCGAAGGTCGGCAGGTATTGCAGCAGGTAGTTGACGGCGGTCGACACGCTGAGCGCGCCGATCGCGACCAGCACCGCGCGCTTGTGGGTGGCGAGCAGGTCGCGCGCGGGCGACTCGGAGCGTTCGCCCTCGAGGAAGGCCGGCGCATCCTCCAGGAAGCGGCGCAGGTAGAGCCCGAGCGGGCCGATCAGGACGCCGAAGAAAAACGGCAGGCGCCAGCCCCAGGCAGCCAGCTCGGCCGGCGACAGCACCCGCGCCAGGCCGTAGCCGAACGAGGCGGCCAGCAGCAGCGCCAGGCCCTGGGTGGCGAACTGCCAGCTCGCCAGGAAACCGCGCCGGTGCGGCGCGTGCTCGATCAGCATCGCCGTGGAGGCGCCGAATTCGCCGCCGGCCGAGAAGCCCTGGATCAGGCGCGCGGCGAACACGCCGAGCGGCGCGGCGATGCCAATGCTCGCGTAGCCCGGCATCACCGCGATCAGGCCGGTGCCGATCATCATCAGGGTGACCGTCAGCATCAGCGCGGCACGCCGGCCGCGCCGGTCCGCGTAGGCGCCCAGCACCAGGCCGCCGAGCGGGCGCACCAGGTAGGAGGCGCCGAACGAGCCGAAGGTCAGCAGCATCGAGGCCGTTTCGTTGCGGGCCGGGAAGAAGTGCTGGCCGATATAGACCGCGAAGAAGGCGTAGACGGCGATGTCGAACCACTCGAGCGCATTGCCGGCGGAGGTCGCGACGACGATCTGCACCAGGCTGGGCGGCTTGCGCGCGGGGGCGGGGGAGGGAACGGGGCGGTTCATGGGACGCTCGATCGGTTCGGGTACGACGGCGGAGGCCGGCGTCGCCGCGCGGGAGGGCGGCGATGCCGGGCAGATGTGGCGCGCGGCGCGCCGGTCCTTACGCGGAGGCGGCGGCTGGCGCGGCGCTGGTGCGCCGGGCGTCGCGCGCGCGACGTTCGGCGACGATGCGCGCCGCGTCCTCGCCGAGGTCCCACCAGAGCCCGGCCATCACGGCCAGCGCCTCGCGCGCCACCGAGCCCAGCAGGTGCTCGTTCGGCGCGTGCTGCGCGCAGGCCGGGTAGGAATGCGGCACCCACAGCGTCGGCAGCCCGAGTGTGTCGGCGAACACGTGATTGGGCACCGTGCCGCCGAGATTGGGCAGCAGCGCCGGGGGCTTGCCGGTGGAGGCGCGCAGCGAGCCCAGCGCCCACTCGACCCAGGGATCGTCGGGGTCCAGCCGGGTGGCGGGCGAGCGCTGCGAGACCGTCACCCGCACCTCGTCGAAGCCGTGCCGGGCGAAGTGGGCCTCGAGATGCGCGAGCGCGTTCGCGGTGTCGGTGCCGACCACGTAGCGCAACTGGCAGATCGCCTTCGCGTCGGGCGGGATCGCGTTGACCGGTGCCTCGGGGTTGCCGGTGCGAAAGGCCAGCACCTCCAGGGTGTTCCAGGCAATCACGCGCTCGCTCGGCGTGAGGCCCGGCTCGCCCCAGTCGGGATCGATGGCCGGCGCGTTCTCGTCGCCGCCCAGCTCGATGTCGGCCAGCGCGCGGCGCACCGCGGCGGGGATCGGCGGCGGGCGCAGGCCCTCCACCGCGATCGCGCCGCGCCGGTCGATCAGGCTCGCGATCGCATGCGCGAGCACCGTGCCGGGATTGCGCAGCACGCCGCCCCAGTTGCCCGAGTGATGGCCGCCCTCGCGCAGCGCCACGCCCAGCTCGATGTTCAGGCCGCCGCGCGAGCCGAGGAAGAGGGTCGGGCGCTCGGCGCTCACGCGCGGGCCGTCGGAGGCGAGGAACAGGTCGGCGGCCAGCGCCTCGCGCTCCCGCGCGCAGATCGCGTCGAGCCCGGGCGAGCTGATTTCCTCGCCGGTCTCGAAGATCAGCTTGAGGTTGTAGCCGAGCCGGCCGCCGCGCGCCTCGATCACGGCCGCCAGCGCGGCCAGGTTGATCGAGTGCTGGCCCTTGTTGTCGGCCGTGCCGCGTCCGTACCAGCGATCGCCCTCGACCGTCACGCGCCAGGGCGCAAGGCCCGCGCGCCATTGCGCGTCGTAGCCGCGCACCACGTCGCCGTGACCGTAGCTGAGCACGGTGGGCAGGGCGGGGTCCTCGATCCGCTCGGCGATCAGGAACGGCGCGCGCGCGCCGGCGGGGTTGTCGGCCAGCCGCGAGCGGAAGCCGAGCGCGGCCAGCGCCGGGGCGATCTCGTCGCTCAGGTAGGCATGCAGCGCCTCGGCCCGCGCGGGCTCCTGGCTTTCGGTGCGAAAGGCCACGCGGCGCGCGAGATCGGCCAGCAGCGCGCCGCCGTCGTGGGCGCGCACGGCGAGGTCGAGCGCCTGCTGGCGCGGGTTACGGGCGGATTGGGTGGTGGACATCGGGGTCGCTCCTGGCAAGGCGGAAGGCTGGAATGCCCCACTCTAGGAACGCCAAAAATTCGCAACAATTACAAAGATGTCGAATAGACTTGCCGAAATGGCAAGGCAGGGCGCGTTCGCGCCGGGGAGAACGGGGCATGCTGCACGGCATCGCATTGCGGTATTTCGTCGAGGTGGCGCGCACCGGTTCGCTGGCGGCGGCCTCGGACACGCTGCACGTGGCCGTCTCCGCCATCAGCCGGCAGATCAGCAAGCTCGAGCAGGACGTCGGCGCGCCGTTGTTCGAGCGCATGCCGCGCGGCATGGTGCTGACCGAGGCGGGCGAGTTGCTGGCCGCGCATGCGCGGCGCGCGCTGCTGGAGGCCGAGGCGGTGATCGGCGAGATCTCGGCGGGGCGCGAGCAGGCGGGCGGGCTGGTGCGGCTGGGCTGCACCGAGGGTTTCACGCGTTCGTTCCTGCCCGAGGTGCTGGCTCGCCATCACGAGCGCGTGCCGCTGGCGCGCTACCAGCTGCGCTCGGGCACGCCGGCCCAGGTCGAGCACTGGGTGACGGTCGGCGAGGTGGATCTGGGCATCGCCTTCTCGGGCGGCGGCACGCCCGCGGTAAGCATCGAATACGAGATCGACATGCCGGTGCGCGCGCTGCTCGCGCCGGCGCATCCGCTGGCCGCGCACGAGGCGCTGACGCTCGAGGACCTGCGCGCCTGGCCGCTGGCGCTGCTCGAACGCGGCAACACGGTGCGGCAGTTGTTCGACCTGTGCTGCGCGGCGCGCGGCGTGCGCATCGAGCCGCTGCTGTCGAGCAACAACTCGGCCGTGCTGCATGCCTTCGCGGCGCGCACCGGCGCCGTCACGCTCGGCAGCGCGGTGGCGCTCAAGGGGCTCGCGCAGGGCAGCACGCTGCTGGCGCGCGTGATCGACGAGCCCTTGCTGAACGAACGCCGGCTGCGCGTGATGAGCATGCGCGAGCGTCGCCTGCCGGCGGTGGCCAGGAGCCTGCTGGCCGAGTTGATCGCGCAGCTCGGGGAGGCGTGAGCGGGGGGCGGTGGTGGAGTGATCCCGGGCGTTTGCGCTGGGGGTATTTCGCGGGGTTGCAGGTCAGGGACGTTAGGCGGGGCTGGAATTAACCCAATCTTCAATTCGCAAGCCGGCGACGCGCTCGAATTCGCGTGCGTTATGTGTCACGAGAATGGCGGCGGACGAGAGGGCATGGCCGGCAATCGACGCATCGTTGTATCCGATCGGCGTGCCCCTGGCGTTGAGGTCCATGCGAATTCGCGTCGCCGTATCGACGGCCGCGGCATCCCAAGCCAGCACGCCGTCGAGCCTCGATACGAATTCCGAAATGATCCCGGGTAATTTGGGAGACGCTTTTTTGCCAAGCGTGCCGTCTCGCATTTCCGCATAGGTAATGGCGGAGATAACGATCCGATGTTGGGCATTGACGCAGGCTTCAAGCCGCTGGAGAACCGAGGAGGGGGCCTTTCGAATGATGTACGAACAGATATTCGTATCGAGCATGTAGAGATGCGTCACCGGTCGGGCCCCGATTCCGGCTTCAGATCGTCATCGCCGAGATCGAAGCGTCCCTCGGATGCAATCACATCACGGCGATCGTCGGTAAGGAAGTCGGATATCTCGCCACGATCCAGTTCGGCGAACGAGGTCCAGGAGGGTCTGACCGGACGCAATATGAGCGTATCGCCGTCGCGCCTGATTTCAAGTTCCGTTATCCCTTGATATTCGAGGTCTTTGGGGATGCGGATCGCTTGATTTCGTGAGTTTCTGAAAATGGATACGGTACGCATGACCTTTCTCCGCCTGACTATAGACCTTGCCATTCAATGCCATATGTTGGCATATGTCAAGAGGCGCGGGCGCGCACGCGTCATCCGCGCGCCGGACAGCGAATGGTTCAAAAGGCGTGACAGCCAAGCTGGTCGTCGTGGCCAAATTGTGGCCGCGTTTCTTAAGCCCCGTTTAAGCCTCCTCCAACAAGATTTCCGCGCGAGATTTTCGCCGCCCGTCCCGACGAGCGATAACGACAGGAGGAAAACCGATGCGACTTCGTGCAGCGATCATGGCCGGCGCGCCGCTCGACGCGATGTTCGCCGGGCCGCCGGTGGTCCTGATGCGGATGCCGCAGCCGGTGCTGTACCTAGTGCCGGTGGCGCCGCCCGCTAGGACGGTCGCCCCGGCCCGCACGCCGGCCCCGATGCCCGCCGCGCCGGCGCCGACCACGCGCAAGCCCGGTCTCGAAGTCTGACTTATCGGCGTATCGAAGCCCGCCGCCGCCTGATCCGCGCGCGGCACCAGCAAACAGCCCGGTCGAAGCGATCCTGCCTCGACCGGGCTGTTTCGTTTTCGTGACCTCGCTCGCCTTCGCGGCCGGCGGCGGGGGCCTGGCTCAGACGATCAGGCCGCGCCCGCTCGAGATGTCGCTGGCCAGCAGCACCGACAGCCGGCGCAGCGCCGCGTGCAGCTGGGTTCGATCGGGCGTGGCCCCCAGCGAGACGCGGATCGCGTTGGGCGCCTGGCCGCCGAGATGGAAGGCGGTGGACGGCGCCACCGCCAGCCCCTCGGCGCTGGCCGCCGCGGCTAGCTCGCCGGGCGCCCAGTAGCTCGGCAGCGGGTACCAGAGATGGATGCCGGCGCCGTCGCCATTGCTCGCGCCGAGCACCTGGGCGGCGGCGCGCTGCCGCTCGCGCGCCTCGCCGAGCACGCCGCCCAGCACCTGCGCGGCCGAGCCGTCGTTGATCCACTGCGTGACCAGCGCGTTGGTGAGCGGCGGCGCCATCAGCGAGAACGAGCGCAGCGCGCTCAGGAAGGCGTCGCGCAGGCTCTCGTCGGGCAGCGCCACGAAGGCGGTGCGCAGCCCCGGCGACAGGCATTTCGACAGCGTCGACACATACACCACCTGGGCCGGCGCGATCCTCGCCAGCGGCGGCGGCGCGTCGGGCGCGAACAGCCAGTAGGGATCGTCCTCGACGATCAGCACGCCGTGCCGCAGCGCCACCTTCAGCAGTTCCTGGCGACGCGGCGCCGGCATGGTGGTGCCGGTCGGATTCTGCAGCGTCGGATTCAGGTAGATCAGCCGCACCCCGCCGGGCTCGCGACAGGCCGCCTCGAGCGCATCGGGCCGCATGCCCTGCGCGTCCACCGCGATCGGCCTGGCCACGCGCCCCAGTTGCGAGGCCGCCAGCGGCAGCCCCGGGTAGATGTCCGGCTCGCAGGCGATGGTGTCGCCGGCGGCCGTCATGGCGATGATCAGCGCGGCCAGCGTGGCCTGCGCGCCGGGGGCGACCACCACGCGCGCGCGCGCCGGGTCGCCCAGCATCGGCCGCAGCCAGCCGACTGCGGTCTCGCGATCGGCCTCGCTGCCGCCGCCGACGTGGTAGGTCATCAGGAGATCGATGTCGCTGCGCAGCAGTACCTGCGACATGCCACGCCGCAGCAGCATCTCGAGGTCGACGCCGGCCGGCGGCGGCGGGATGTTCATGCTGAGGTCGACGCGCTGCGCCAGCTGGACCTTGGGCGCCGCAACGAAGGTGCCGAGCGGCCCGCGCGCCTCCAGCAGGTGCCGCTGGCGCGCCTCGTTGAAGGCGCGCGTCACGGTGGTCAGGTCGACGCCGAGCCGGGCGGCCACCTGCCGTTGCGGCGGCACGCGATCGCCGGGCTGCAGGCGCCCGTCGGCGATCGCGTGCTCGATGAAGTTGGCGATCTGCAGGTAGCGCGGCCCTTGTCCGGCCACCAGCGCCGAGTTCCATACATCGATCGGATTCGAGTGTTTTTGCGTCATTCTGTCGCGGCTTGTATGCGTGATGTCTTACTCTACCATCCGACATCGAAGCGCGTAAATCCATACATGATGCGACTTGTATGCACGGCCTTGCCGGCCGCGCGTTCCGGGGGCCGGCAGCGACGGGCAGCGATGCGGATGGACGGATTTGCGTGCACGGCCAACACGGACATTCCATGCGCACTCCATCCTCCAGAACCCGGCCCGATGTCGAATCGGGACCACCGCTGTCCCCCTCGTCCCCTTGCCATGATTCGCTCGCGCCGCCCTCGCGTGCCGCTGCCGGCCGCGGTCGCGGTCGCGGCGCGCTGAAGGCGCTGGCGCCGCTGGCGCGCCTCGCGCCGGCCGCGGGCCTGCTGCTACTCGGCGGCTGCAGCAGCGTGCTGATGAACCCGAAAGGCGACATCGGCGTGCAGGAAAAGCAGCTGATCCTGATCGCGCTGGGCCTGATGCTGCTGGTCGTGATCCCGGTGATCGCGCTGACGCTGTGGTTCGCCTGGCGCTATCGCGCCTCGAACCGCAGCGCCACCTACGCGCCGCGCTGGTCGCATTCGACCGCGATCGAGGTGGTGGTGTGGTCGATCCCCTGCGTGATCGTGGTGATCCTCGCGGGGCTGATCTGGCGCACCACGCTGAGCCTCGATCCCTACAAGCCGATCGAGTCGGGCGAGAAGCCGGTGCGCGTCGAGGTGATCGCGCTGAACTGGAAGTGGCTGTTCATCTATCCCGACTACGGCGTCGCCTCGGTCAACGAACTGGCGGTGCCGGTCGGCACGCCGGTCGATTTCCGCCTGACCGCCGAATCGCTGATGAACTCCTTCTTCATCCCGCAGCTCGGCACCCAGGTCTACGCGATGCCGAGCATGCAGACGCGCCTGCACCTGATCGCCGATGAAGCCGGCACCTACCTGGGCCAGTCGGCGGCCTTCAGCGGCCCCGGCTTCTCGGACATGCACTTCAAGACCTACGCCACCAGCCGCGGCGAATTCGATGCCTGGATCGCGCGCGCCAGGGCCGCGAGCGTGTCGCTCGACGCGGCGGCCTACGCGCGGCTCGCGCAGCCCAGCGAGAAGAACGCGCCGACGCTCTACGCGAGCGTGGTGCCGGACCTGTTCGACAACATCGTCGCCACCGCGATGCGCGCAGGCTCGGCCAACCCGAGCTGCACGGCGGCCTCGCCGGGCGTGATCCCGGCCACCATCCAGTCGGCCGGCGCCGGCGCGATCTCCCTTTCCCCCGGCGCCGCCAAGGCGCCGATCCTGGCTACCCGGTAAACATCATGTTTGGAAAGCTCACACTCGATGCCGTTCCCTGGCACGAACCCATCATCATGGGCACCCTGGCCGTGGTGCTCGTGCTCGGCGCGGCCCTGCTCGGCGCGATCACCTACGCGGGCAAATGGACCTACCTGTGGCGCGAATGGTTCACCTCGGTCGACCACAAGAAGATCGGCGTGATGTACATCGTGATGGCGATCGTGATGCTGCTGCGCGGCTTCGCGGACGCGATCATGATGCGCGCGCAGCAGGCGGTCGCCAACAACGACGCGGCCGGCTACCTGCCGCCGCATCACTACGACCAGATCTTCACCGCGCACGGCGTGATCATGATCTTCTTCGTGGCGACGCCGCTGATCATCGGCCTGATGAACGTGGTGGTGCCGCTGCAGATCGGCGCGCGCGACGTGGCCTATCCGTTCCTGAACTCGCTGAGCTTCTGGTTCGCGGTGGTGGGCGCGGGGCTGGTGATGGTCTCGATGTTCGTCGGCGATTTCGCGGCCACCGGCTGGGTGGCCTATCCGCCGCTCTCGGAGCTCGGCTACAGCCCGACGGTGGGGGTGGACTACTACATCTGGTCCCTGCAGATATCGGGGCTCGGCACCACGCTGACCGGCATCAACTTCATCGTCACGATCCTGCGCATGCGCGCGCCGACCCAGAAGCTGATGCAGATGCCGGTGTTCGTCTGGACCGCGCTGATCACCAACATCCTGATCGTCGCCGTGTTCCCGGTGCTGACCGGCACGCTCGCGCTGCTGACCGCCGACCGCTACCTGGGCATGCACTTCTTCACGAACGAGCTCGGCGGCAACGCGATGATGTACATCAACCTGATCTGGGTCTGGGGTCACCCCGAGGTGTACATCCTGATCCTGCCGGCCTTCGGCGCCTTCTCGGAGATCATCGCGACCTTCTCGGGCAAGCCGCTGTTCGGCTACAAGTCGATGGTCTATGCCACCGCCTCGATCGGCGTGCTGTCCTTCTTCGTCTGGCTGCACCACTTCTTCACGATGGGCTCGGGCGCGAACGTCAACGCCTTCTTCGGGATCATGACCACCATCATCTCGATCCCCACCGGCGTGAAGCTGTTCAACTGGCTGTTCACCATGTACCGCGGCCGGATCCGCTATCACAGCGCGACCCTGTGGACCATCGGCTTCATGATCACCTTCGCGGTGGGCGGCATGACCGGCGTGCTGCTGGCCGTGCCGGGCGCCGACTTCGTGCTGCACAACAGCCTGTTCCTGGTGGCGCACTTCCATAACGTGATCATCGGCGGCGTGGTGTTCGGCTGCCTGGCCGGCATCAGCTTCTGGTTCCCCAAGGTGTTCGGCTTCACGCTCGACGAGTTCTGGGGCAAGGTCTCGTTCTGGTGCTGGCTGATCGGCTACTGGCTGGCCTTCACGCCGCTCTACGTGCTCGGCTTCGAGGGCATGACGCGCCGCATGAACCACTACTCGGTGCCGCAATGGCACCCTTGGCTGGTGGTCGCGCTGGTCGGCGCGGTGTTCGTCGGCATGGGCATCCTGGCGATGCTGGTGCAGATCTATGTGAGCGTGCGCCGCCGCAACGAACTGCGCGACGAGACGGGCGACCCCTGGAACGGCCGCAGCCTCGAATGGTCGACTTCCTCGCCCGCGCCGTTCTACAACTTCGCGATCGTGCCGACCATCACCTCGGTCGAGCAGCACTGGGACGACAAGGACAGCGGCCGCGCCTATCGCCAGCCGACGCAGTACGAGGACATCCACATGCCGCGCAATACCGGCGCGGGGGTGATCATCGCCGCGTTCAGCGCCGTGTTCGGCTTCGCCTTCGTCTGGCACATGTGGCCGTTCGTGGTGCTGGGCCTGCTCGGCATGGTGGGCACCTTCATCGCGCGCAGCTACGACACCGACACCGACTACTACGTCCCCGCCGCCGAAGTCGAGCGGATCGAGAACGCGCGTTTCGCGCAACTGCAGCGTCACGTTCCCGTGGTGCCGCTCAATGAAACCGAGGTCGCATGATGAGCGCCCAGACCCTTGCGCACGGCCATGAGGATGGCCACCACGACGACGGCGGCAAGACCACCGTCGGCTTCTGGATCTACCTGATGAGCGACTGCCTGATCTTCGCGACGCTGTTCGCGACCTTCGGGGTGCTCGCCAACGCCACGGCCGGCGGCCCCACCGGGCAGGGCCTGTTCGAGCTCGACTACGTGCTCGGCGAAACCATGCTGCTGCTGGTCAGCAGCTTCACCTTCGGGCTGGCGATGCTGGCCATGAACGCCGGCCGGCGCGGCGCGGTGATCGCCTGGCTGGCGATCACCTTCGTGTTCGGCGCCGGCTTCATCGGCATGGAAGTGCACGAGTTCGCCAAGCTGGTGGCCGACGGCGCGGGCCCGCATACCAGCGCCTTCCTGTCGGCCTACTTCGGGCTGGTGGGCACCCACGGCCTGCACGTCACCTGCGGCCTGCTGTGGATCGGCGTGATGATGCACCAGGTCTGGAAGTTCGGCCTGAACGGCATGGTGCAGCGTCGCCTGGCCTGCCTCAGCATGTTCTGGCACTTCCTGGACCTGGTCTGGATCTGCGTGTTTACCTTCGTCTACCTGCGGGAGTTCGTATGAAGCCCACGTCCCACGCGCCCGCCGCGCATCATGCGCACGATGCCTCGCACGGCACGCTCAAGGGTTATGTGATCGGCATGATCCTGTCGGTACTGCTGACCTTCGTCTCGTTCGGCGCGGTGATGACCGACATCGTGCCGCGCGGCTGGGGCCTGGCCGCGATCGTGATCGCCTGCATCGCACAGCTGATCGTGCAGTTGTTCTACTTCCTGCATATCGGCACGGCGCGCAGCCAGCGCGCCAACACGGGCATCTTCCTGTGCACGGGCTTCCTGATCGCGGTGATCGTCGGGCTCTCGCTGTGGGTGATCCACAATGCCAACGTCAACATGATGCCGACGCACATCACGATCGAGCGCGCGATGGCGAAGGACTGAGTTGTCGCCGCTGATACGGCGGCCGTTGCAAAGGCGCTTTGCCCCCGGGCACTGCGCCTTTTTTCATGCACGCGCCGCTCAGATGGTCGGCGTGGCCAGGTGGTGCGGATCGCCGAGCGCGTCGGCCACCAGGCGCAGCGCCTCGCGGCAGTCCTCGGGCGTTTGCGGGCCGCCCAGGCAGAGGCGTATCGCGTTGGGCGGGTTGCCGTCGGTGGAGAAGGCCGCGCCCGCCACCGCCGCCACGCCGCGATTGCGCAACTGCTGGGCCAGCTCGGGTGCGAAGCGATGGCAGTCGGCGGGGATCGGCAGCCACAGGTGGAAGCCGTTCGGATGCGCGTCGAAGCGCCAGTCGCGCAGCACCTGGGCGGCGATCGCCATGCGCGCGCCGCCCTCGGCGCGGATCGCCTCCAGCATCGCCAGCGCGGTGCCGTCGTTGACCCACTGGGTGGCCAGCAGCATCGTGTAGGGGCTCGGCATCACCGTGGTGGCGCGCAGCGCGCCGGCGATGCGCTGCGCCTGCCGCGCCGAGGGCGCGAGCAGGTAGGCGATGCGCAGCCCCGCGCCGAGGTTCTTCGACATGCCCGTCACGTAGTAGGTCAGCTCCGGCGCGAGCAAGGCGAGCGGCGGCGGCGCGCCTTGCGGCAGCATCGCGTAGGCGTCGTCCTCGACGATCGGCACGTTGTAGCGCAGCGCCACGTCGGCCAGCGCTTCGCGGCGGTGGAAGGGGATGGTCAGCGTGCTGGGGTTCTGCAGGGTGGGGTTGCAGTAGAACGCGGCCGGCTTGTGGCTCTTGCAGAGCGACTCGAAGGCATGCGGCAGCGGGCCGTCCTCGTCGCGCGGCAGCGCCTGCAGGCGCACGCCGAGCTGCGAGGCGATCGCCTTGATGCCGGGATAGGCGAGCGCGTCGAGCGCGAGCGTGTCGCCGGGGCGCGCCAGCAGCGAGACCAGGGCCACCAGCGCGCTGTGGATGCCGGGGCAGACCAGCACTGCGTCGCCGTTGCAGCCCGGCAGCCGCCGGCCCAGCCAGGCACGGCCGGCGGCGCGATCGGCGGGCGCGCCGCCGAAATCCTGGTAGCGCAGCAACTGGTAGGGATCGGCGCGCGCATGCAGCGCGGCGGCCGATTCGGCCAGGCGCGCGGCCATCGCCGGCGGCTCGGGCGGCATGTTCATCGACATCTCGACGCTGCCGCCGCCCGACAGCGGCAAGGTCTGGGTCGGGCCGCGCACGAAGGTGCCGCTGCCGGCGCGGCTGTCGAGCAGGCCGCGCTTGCGCGCCTCGGCGTAGGCGCGCGCCACCGTGGTGTAGTTCAGGCGCAGCGCGTCGGCCAGCTCGCGCAGGCCCGGCATGCGGTCGCGCGGTTTGAGCCGGCCCACCGCCACGTCCTCCTCGATCAATTCCGGAATCAGCAGATAGGCGGGCTGGCGGCTCTCGGCCAGCCGTTTCGACCAATGGGCGAGCGAGTGATCCATGGCGGGCGTCCCTGCGGGCGGTTGACCTCGATACGTCCGACGTTAACACGCGAATTCGCGCGAAAAAAAATCGATCGGATGCCGAATCGAAACCGATCGCATTGATCGGGTGACAGATCGTTTTTGATGCAGGCATGCACGCGCGAGGCGCATCGCGCTGCGCCAGCGCGGTGCGCGCCGGCCGCGCGGCGCGGGCTCGGGCACCGCGTCGGCGCGCCTGGCACGGGGGACGATCGCGCGTTTCGCGACGCCGCGTGCTCGATGATCGGATGCTGATCGCATCGCCGCGCGGCCCGGCGGCATGGCGGTTGCGTGAGACATGGCGTGCGGGCGGCAGCCGCCCGAGCACCCGAAACCCCACCGACACCTGGAGAACACGATGCCCGCCGTCAACCACCCGCAACACCAGAAAGGCGATGTGCTGGTCGATTACGAAGAGAAGGTATTCGAGGACGTGAAGGCGGAGCCGGGCGAGAAGGCGCTGGTGACCTTCCACACGGTCGCCTTCGAAGGTTCGATCGGCTTCGTCAACCTGCTGCAGGCCACGCGGCTGCAGCGCAAGGGTTTCGAGACCTCGGTGCTGCTGTACGGCCCCGGCGTGACGCTGGGCCTGCAGCGCGGCTTCCCCACGCTCGGCGACGAGGCCTTCCCCGGCCACCTGAACTTCAACAAGCAACTGCTGAAGTTCATGGAGGAGGGCGGCAAGGTCTATGCATGCCGCTTCGCGCTGCAGGCCCTCTATGGCCACGGCGAGGCCTCGCTGATCGAGGGCATCCGCCCGATCAACCCGCTCGACGTGCTCGACCTGCAGCTGCTCCATCGCAAGGAAGACGCGCTGATCATCCACACCTGGACCGTCTGAGCCACGCGCGGGAGCCAGCATGAGCGACAAATCCGTGATTCGCGCTGCCGCCGCCCAGATCGCTCCCGATCTGGCGCGCGCCGCCGCGACGCTCGACAAGGTCTGCGCGGCGATCGACGAGGCCGCCGCCAAGGGCGTGCAGCTGATCGTGTTCCCGGAAACCTTCGTGCCGTATTACCCGTATTTCTCCTTCGTGCGCCCGCCGGTGGCTTCCGGCGCCGAGCACATGCGGCTCTACGAGGAGGCGGTGGTGGTGCCGGGGCCGGTCACCGAGGCGGTGGCCGAGCGCGCGCGGCGGCACGGCATGGTGGTGGTGCTCGGCGTCAACGAGCGCGACCACGGCAGCCTCTACAACACCCAGCTGGTGTTCGACGCCGACGGCAGCCTGCTGCTCAAGCGCCGCAAGCTCACGCCCACCTTCCACGAGCGGATGATCTGGGGGCAGGGCGACGCGGCCGGGCTCAGGGTGGTCGACACGGCGGTCGGCCGCGTCGGCGCGCTGGCCTGCTGGGAGCACTACAACCCGCTGGCGCGTTACGCGCTGATGGCGCAGCACGAGCAGATCCACTGCGCGCAGTTCCCGGGTTCGCTGGTCGGGCCGATCTTCGCCGAGCAGATCGACGTGACGATCCGCCATCACGCGCTCGAATCGGGCTGCTTCGTGGTCAATGCCACCGGCTGGCTCAGCGACGCGCAGATCGAGTCGATCACGCCCGACCCGGGCCTGCAGAAGGCGCTGCGCGGCGGCTGCCACAGCGCCATCGTCTCGCCCGAGGGCCAGCACCTGGCCGAGCCGCTGCGCGAGGGCGAGGGCCTGGTGATCGCCGACCTCGACCTGTCGCTGATCACCAAGCGCAAGCGGATGATGGATTCGGTCGGCCACTACGCGCGGCCCGAGCTGCTCAGCCTCGCCATCAACGACCGGCCCGCCATGCCCGTCACGGTCATGGCGCCGGCCTATCCCTTCCCCGCAGGAGCTGTCGATGAACGCCATCGCGAAACCGTCGGTGCAGAGCCGGCAACTGATCACTGAGCTGCAATCGGTCGGGCTGCGCCTGGTCGACCCGAAGGCCGGCGTCGCGAGCCGCCGCGGCGGCGCCGGGCCCTCGGACCACAAGGCCGTGACGGTCGACGGCGTGACCGTGATGGTGCCGGTGCATACCAGCACCGCCTGGGATTCGCCCTACGTGGCGGGCGCGCCGGACGCGCTCGGCGCCAGCACGCTCACGCGCGGCAGCATCCCGATCGCCGAGATCCGCTTTCCGGCGCAGCCGCGCTTCTACGCGCTGCAGACGCTCGACGGCGTGCCCTATTCGCAGATCGCCACCCTGCACGGCGCCGACGTGCTGGCCACCACGGTGCTGCAGACCTGCATCCGCTACGAGAGCCGCCGCAAGATGTGCCAGTTCTGCTCGATCGGGCAGTCACTGGCGGCGGGACGCACCATCGCGCGCAAGACGCCCGAGCAACTGGCGGAAGTGGCGCGCGCGGCGGTGCTGCTCGACGGCGTGAAGCACATGGTGCTGACCACCGGCACGCCGGCCGCGAGCGATCGCGGCGCCAGCATCCTGTGCGACAGCGCCTTCGCGATCCGTGCCGCCGTCGACCTGCCGATCCAGGGCCAGTGCGAGCCGCCCGACGACGACGCCTGGTTCGCGCGCATGAAGGCCAGCGGCATCGACACGCTCGGCATGCACCTGGAGGCCGTCACGCCGGCGGTGCGCGAGCGGATCATGCCGGGCAAGGCCAGCGTGCCGCTGTCGCGCTACCTCGACGCCTTCGACGCGGCGGTGGCGGTGTTCGGGCGCGGGCAGGTCAGCACCTACATCCTGGCCGGGCTCGGCGACACGCCCGAGGCGATCCTGGCGATGTCCGAGGACCTGATCGCGCGCGGCGTCTATCCCTTCGTGGTGCCCTTCGTGCCGATCAGCGGCACGCCGCTGGAGAGCCATCCCGCGCCGTCGCCGGCCTTCATGCGCGAGGTGCTGGCGCCCCTCGGCGCGATGCTGGGCGCGGCGGGGCTGCGCTCGGCCGACATCAAGGCCGGCTGCGGGAAATGCGGCGCCTGCTCGTCGCTGTCGACCTACGAGGCCTGAGCATGGATTGCGACGCGATGTGGGAGAACGGCGCGGCGCTGGCCTACCGGCCCGCCGAATACCGGATCAAGTGGGCGGCGCTGCCCTGGGAGATCGGGGAAGCCTACCGGCTGCGCCGCGCGGTGTTCTGCGTCGAGCAGGGCGTGTTCGTCGGCGACGATCGCGACGAGGCCGACGAGCGCGCGCAGTTGCTGGTGGCCGTGAGCGGCTGCGCCGGCCTGCCCGACCAGGTGGTGGGCACGGTGCGCATCCACGAAACGGCGCCGGGCATCTGGCTCGGCTCGCGGCTGGCGGTGCATGCCGCGTTCCGCACTCATGGCCGCATCGGCACCACCCTGATCGGGCTCGCGGTGAGCAGCGCGCACGCGCTGGGCTGCCGCGAGTTCCACGCGCACGTGCAGGTGCAGAACGTGCCGCTGTTCGAGCGCCTGCACTGGCGCTCGCTCGGCGAGGAGATGCTGCACGGGCGCCTGCATCACCGCATGCTGGCCGATCTCGCTCACTACCCGCCCTGCGCCACGCCATACGCGGGTTTCGTGATGCCGGCGGGAGGCGCGCGATGAGCCTCGCCGAGCGGATCGCCGGGCTGCGCGCCAGCCGCGGTTTCGCGCACAAGACCGATATCGCGGGCGTGGTCGGCGCGCTGGCGCGGGCCCTGCCGAACGGCGCGGCCGATCTCGCGCAGGCGGTCGCGGTGGGCGACGATTGCGCGGCGATCGCCGATGGCGACGGCTACCTGCTGTTCGCGATCGAGGGGCTGGTGGCCGACTTCGTCGAGGCCATGCCCTGGTTCGCCGGCTACAGCGGCGTGATGGTCAACCTCAGCGATATTTATGCGATGGGTGGCCGGCCGATCGCGGTGGTGGACGCGCTGTGGAGCGAGGGGCTCGAGGCCGCGCGCGCGGTGCTCGACGGCATGGCCGCCGCCTCGACCGCCTACGGCGTGCCGATCGTCGGCGGCCACAGCAACGCGCGCGCCGGCAGCGCGCAGCTCGCGGTGGCGGTGCTCGGCCGCGCGCGCCGGCTGCTGTCGAGCTTCGCGGCGCGCCCCGGCGACCGGCTGCTGATGGCCGTCGACCTGCGTGGGCGCTTCGAGGATCCCTATCCGTTCTGGAACGCCTCGGTGGGTGCACCGGGCGCGCGGCTGCGCGGCGACCTGGAGCTGCTGCCGGTGCTGGCCGAGGACGGCCTGTGCGAGGCCGCCAAGGACATCAGCATGGCGGGCCTGCTGGGCACCGCGCTGATGTTGCTGGAGGCCTCGCAGGTCGGCGCGCGTATCGATCTGGACGCGGTGCCGCGTCCCGAGGGCGTCGATTTCGATCGCTGGCTCGGCGCCTTTCCCAGCTACGGCTTCCTGCTGTCGGTGCACGAGGCGCGGGTGGCGCAGGTGGTCGAGCGCTTCGTCGCGCGCGGCCTGGCCTGCGCGCCGATCGGCGTGGTCGATGCGTCGCGCGAGCTGGTGCTCGCCGAAGGCGGCGAAACCGGGCGCCTGTGGGACCTGCGCGAGACGCCCTTCATCGGCGCCGCGCCGGGAGCGGCGCGATGAGCGCGGCGCGCCTGCGGATCGGGCTGTTCACGCATTCGGTGAATCCGCGCGGCGGCGTGGTCCATACGTTGGAACTGGCGCGCGCGCTCGGCGCGGCCGGGCACGAGGTCAGCGTGGTGGCGCCGGCCGAACCGGGCGAGCGGATGTTCCGCCGCGACGGCGAAGGCGAGGCCTATCGCGTGGTGCTGGCGCCCACGCCGGCGAAGGCTGCCGATACGGTGTCGATGGTGGCCACGCGGATCGCCGCGATCCGTGCCGCCTTCGATCGCCGCGAGCTGGCCCGCTTCGACGTGCTGCACGCGCAGGACAGCATCAGCGGCAACGCGCTGGCCGAATGGAAGGCCGAAGGCGCGATCCTGGGTTTCCTGCGCACCGTCCATCATCTCGATACCTTCGCCGATCCGCGCCTGGCCGCCTGGCAGCGGCGCGCCTGGCGCGATGCCGATCGCGTGCTGTGCGTGAGCGCGGCATGGACCGCGCGGATGCGCGACGAACACGATGTGGCGGCCTTGCAGGTGGCCAATGGCGTCGATGTCGAGCGCTTCGGCAGCGCCAACAGGGGCGATATCGATGCGATACGCCGGCGCTTCGGTCTGCGCGAGGCGGGGCCGATCGTGCTGGCGATCGGCGGCATCGAGGCGCGCAAGAACACGCGCGCGCTGCTCGAAGCCTTCGCGCTGCTGCGGCGCGCGCAACCGCGCATGCAGCTGGTGATCGCCGGCGGCGCGAGCCTGCTCGACCACGATGCCTATACACGCGGCTTCGTCGCGCGCGCTGCCGAACTGGGTTTGAAGATCGGCGCCGGCGAGGCGGTGGTGGCGACGGGTACGCTCGACGACACGCAGATCGTCGCGCTGCTGCATGCGGCCGACGTGGTGTCGATGGTCTCGCTGCACGAGGGCTTCGGGCTGGTGGTGCTCGAGGCGCTGGCGGCGGGGCGGCCGGTGGTGGTGTCGCGCATCGCGCCCTTCACCGAGCATCTCGACGCGCGCACCGCCGTGTGGGCCGACCCCGGCGAGCCGGCCTCGATCGCCGCCGCGCTGCGCGACGCGCTCGACGGCCAGCGGCTGCCCGATTTCCGCGAGGCGGTGCCGGCGCTGCTGGCGCGCTTCGGCTGGGCCGCCAGCGCGGCCGCCCATCTGGCGATCTACCTGGACTGGCTGCGAGCGCGCGAGCGCGAGCCGGCCGTCGAACTCGCCGATCCTCCCCTCATCACCGCACAACAGGAAACCTGATCATGCCCGTCATGCACTTCCGGGTCCGCTGGCCCGATGCCACGGAAACGCGCTGCTATTCGCCGTCCACCGTCGTCGCCGACTACTTCACGCCCGGCAGCGAGTACCCGCTCGCCGACTTCGTCGCGCGCTCGCGCGAATCGCTCGGGATCGCCTCGGAGCGGGTGCGCGCCAAGTTCGGCTTCGCCTGCTCGGCCGCGATGGACGAGCTCGCCCGAATCGAGGCGCTGGCCGAGCGCTTCGGTCAGCAGGCCGAGGCCAGCGTGACCGTGCTCGCGCTCGAATGAACCGGCCGTCCGTGCCCGGAACCCGGTCCGCCTATCTTCAGGAGCCCAAACATGTCGACTTCCGCGATTTCCGATAACGCCTCGTCCGCCGCGCCCGAGGCGATTCCGCATTACCCCGTGCTGGTCGTCGGCGGCGGCCAGGCGGGGCTGTCGATCAGCTACTACCTGAAGCAGGCAGGCATCGAGCACCTGGTGTTCGAGAAGGAAACCGTCACGCACGGCTGGCGGCAGCAGCGCTGGGACGCGTTCTGCCTGGTCACGCCGAACTGGCAGTGCCAACTGCCGGGCCATCCCTATCGCGGCGACGATCCGCACGGCTTCATGACCCGCGACGAGATCATCGACTACCTCGACGGCTTCGTCGCGATGGTCGACGCGCCGGTGCTGGAGCACACCGGCGTGCTGCGCGTGACGCGCGAGGAAGACGGGCGCTACCGGGTGCTCACCACGCGCGGCGCCTACACGGCCGACCAGGTGGTGGTGGCCTCGGGCGGCTATCACACGCCGATCGTGCCGCGCCTGGCCGAGCGGCTGCCGGCCTCGATCGCGCAGATCCAGTCCTCGGCCTATCGCAACGCGGCGGCGCTGCCCGAGGGCGGGGTGCTGGTGGTCGGCTCGGGCCAGTCGGGCGCGCAGATCGCCGAGGACCTGCACCTGGCCGGGCGGCGCGTGACGCTCGCGGTGGGCGACGCGCCGCGCTGCGCGCGCTTCTATCGCGGTCGCGACGTGGTCGACTGGCTGGCCGACATGCACTACTACGAGATGCCGGTCGAGAAGCATCCGCTGCGCGAGGGCGTGCGCGACAACACCAATCACTACGTGACGGGGCGCGACGGCGGCCGCGACATCGACCTGCGCCGTTTCGCGGCCGAGGGTATGGAGCTGTATGGCCGCCTCGACGACTACCGCGACGGCGCGCTGCGTTTCGCGACCAACCTGGGCGAGTGCCTGGATCGCGCCGACGAGACCTACAACGGCATCAACGCCAGCATCGATGCCTTCATCGCCAAGCAGGGCATCGCCGCGCCGCCGCCGACGCGCTACGAAGCGAGCTGGCGCCCGGCCGCCGAGCGCGCGGCGCTGCACCTGGCCGATAGCGGGATCGCCGCGATCGTCTGGTGCATAGGCTTCACGCCCGACTTCGGCTGGATCGACGTGCCGGTGTTCAACGGCCGCGGCTACCCGGCCCATCGGCGCGGCGTGACCGAGGCGCCGGGGCTCTACTTCGTCGGCCTGCCCTGGCTGCATACCTGGGGATCGGGACGCTTCTCGGGCATCGCGCGCGATGCGGAGTACCTGGTGGAGCGGATCGCCGGGGTGACGGGCACGGCGACCGACGCGGCGCGGGTGGTGGCCGAGGGCGTGACGGCCTGAGTTGGCGGCGCGGGCGAGGTGGGGCGGGGTGGGCGAGGCGGGGCGGCGGGCTGTAACGGAAGGAAATATTTTTCGGCGACGGGTTTCGCTTCGATCCGGTGTTCAATCCTCCAATCGCGCTCCCAGGGCCACCACCGATGCTTCGAACCTCCCCGTATCGTCTTCGTGCCGGTCTCGTGGTCGCTTTCGTGTCGGCCACGCTCGCCGCGCTGGCGCAGCCGCCCGGCGACGCGTCGGCGCGCCGGCAGGCCACCCGGCTCGATGCGCCGGTCAAGGCCGTCGCGCCGCAGCGGCTGCATATCGACACGGCCCAGGGCAGCGGCGAGCTGCCCGTTTATGCGAACCGCGATCTCGAGGCGCCCGCGCCCGACGTCACGCGCGTGCTGATCGTGCTGCACGGCACGCTCAGGAATGCCGACGTCTATGAAGCCACGGGGCAGCAGGTGATCGCGCAGGCGGGAGAGGCCGGCAAGCACGTGCTGGTGGTCGCGCCGCAGTTCCTGACGCGCGCGGATGCGCGGGCCTTCGACTTGCCGCCACAGACGCTGGCCTGGTCCCAGCGCGGCTGGAAGGCCGGCGAGGCGGCGCGCCAGCCGGCGCCGCTCGGATCGATGGCCGTGCTCGACGCGCTGCTGGCGCGTTTCGCCGATCGCCGGCGCTATCCGGCGCTGGGCAGCGTGGTGGTGGCGGGGCATTCGGCCGGCGCGCAACTGCTGCAGCGCTACGCGGTGGTTGGCCATGGCGACGAGGCGCTCGCCAGGCTGGGCGTGGCGGTTCGCTACGTGGTGGCGAATCCGTCCAGCTACCTCTATTTCGACGATCGTCGGCCGGCTGCCGCGTCGGCGCCGCCGGCGGATTGCGAAGGCGTGAACCGCTGGAAATACGGCTTCGACGGCGCGCCGCCCTATGTGACGGCGCAGGGCAAGGCCGATTTCGAGCGCCGTTACGTGGCGCGCGACGTGGTTTACCTGCTCGGCACGGCCGACACGGATCCCGCCACGCACTTCATCGATCGCTCCTGCGCGGCGATGGCCCAGGGACCGAACCGGCTCGCGCGCGGGTTGGCTTATTTCGACTACCTGCGCGCGCGGCATCCTTCCGACTTCGCGCAGACGCTGGTGGAGGTGCCCGGCGTCGGCCACGACAACCTGCGCATGTTCACCTCCGAATGCGGCAGGGCGGTCCTGCTGGGGCAGCCGATTCCGGCTTCCTGCCCGGCGATGGGCGGGCAGGGTTGAAGCGCGATTGCCGGGACGGTCATCCCGGCTTGCGTCAGGCGGATGGCGCCGTCGCGTCCGCCGCGTCCGCCGCCGTGCCGTCTTCCCCCTCGCGCCGATAGGGCGCGTCCCGCCTGGCATCGCCCTGGTAGAAGGCCGGGAAGCGCGCCAACTGGCGCCGCGCGTCCTCGGGCGCGACGCCCTCGGCCAGCACCGCGCTGGAAAAACCGGTGCGCTGCATCAGCATCAACTGGTCGGCCAGCACCTCGCCGGTGGCGCGCAGGTCGCCGCGAAAGCCGAGCCGGCGCCGCAGCAGATAGGCCTGGCTGTAGGCGCGGCCATCGGTGAAGCTCGGGAAATGCAGCTCCACGCGGCTCGCCTTGGCGATCGCCTCGGCCTGCTCGATCACGTCGGCATCGTTGGCCAGCGCGAGCACCTCGCCGTTTGCGTCGCCGCCCTGGGCCGCGTGTTCCGCTGCCGTCAGCAGCAGGAGTGGATCGGGTGCGTTCATGCGGCAGGTGCCTCCTCGACGATGCGCGCGGCATCGGCCGCCGCCTTGAACGGTTCGAGGCCGACGCGGGCGACGGTCTCGACGAAGGTTTCGCGGCGGCCTTCATTGCCGGTGCCCGCCGCGCCTGGCAGGCGCAGCCCGAGATAGGCCGACAGCACCGCGTCGATCACGTCCGGCACCTCGCGCGCCGAGAACGACGGGCCGATCACCTTGCCGGCGCGCGCCTGGCCGCCGCGCGCGGAGCCGTCGGCGCCGCCCAGTGTGAGCTGGTACCACTCGCGGCCGTCCTTGTCGACGCCGAGGATGCCGATATGGCCGCTGTGATGATGGCCGCAGGAATTGATGCAGCCGCTGATATGCAGGTCGATCTCGCCGAGATCCTCCAGCTCGTCGAGATCCTGGTAGCGCTCGGCGATCGCATCGGCGATCGGCAGCGAGCGCGCATTGGCCAGCGCGCAGAAATCGCCGCCGGGGCAGGCGATCATGTCGGTCAGCAGGTGCACGTTGGCGCTGGCCAGGCCCTCGGCGCGCGCCGCTTCCCACAGCGCCAGCAGGTCGTCGGCGTGCACCCAGGGCAGCACCACGTTCTGCGCGTGCGTGACGCGCGCCTCGCCGGCGGAGAAACGGTCGACCAGGCCTGCGACGCGTTCGAGCTGGTCGGCCGAGGCGTCGCCGGGCGCCTGCAGGGTGCGCTTGAAGGACAGCGTGACGATGCGCAGCGCCGGATCCCGATGCGCGGCGACGTTGCGCGCCAGCCAGCCGGCCAGCGCCGGCGTGCGCGCGGCCGCCTCGGCCAGCCGCGCGGCCGCGTCCGGATCGGCGGCGCGCCGCGCCAGCGAGGCGGGCGTGACGAACGAGGCCTGCACGCGCGCCAGCTCGGCCTCGGGAATCGTGTGCGGGCCGCCGTCGTGCTCGACGATCTGCCGGAACTCGGCTTCCACCTCGTCGATGAAGCGCTGCCCCTCGGCCTTCACCAGGATCTTGATGCGCGCCTTGTACTTGTTGTCGCGACGGCCGTACTGGTTGTACACGCGCACGATCGCCTCGATGTAGTTCATGATCTGCCGCCAGGGCAGGAACTCGCGCATCAGCGTGCCGATCAGCGGCGTGCGGCCCATGCCGCCGCCGGCCGTGACGCGAAAGCCCAGCTCGCCGCGCGCGTCGTGCACCAGCCGCAGCCCGACGTCGTGCCAGGCGGTGGCGGCGCGATCCTCGGCCGCGCCCGTGATGGCGATCTTGAACTTGCGCGGCAGGAAGGCGAACTCGGGATGCAGGGTGGTCCACTGCCGCATGATCTCGGCGAACGGGCGCGGATCGGCGATCTCGTCGGGCGCGACGCCGGCGCGCTCATCGCAGGAGATGTTGCGGATGCAGTTGCCGCTGGTCTGGATGCCGTGCATGTCGACCGTGGCGAGCAGGTCCATCACATCGGCGGCGCGCGCGAGCGGGATCCAGTTGAACTGCACGTTGGTGCGCGTGGTGAAGTGCGCATGGCGCGTCGGCAGGCGCGTGGTGCCGAGCGCGCGCTGCGCGTCGAGCGCTCGCCGATAGACCTCGGGCTCGGGCACGTCGTAGTCGCGCGCGATGCGGGCCAGCACGCGCAGCTGGGCGCTCGACAGCTCGCCATAGGGCACGGCCACGCGCAGCATCGGCGCGTGGCGCTGCACGTACCAGCCGTTCTGCAGGCGCAGCGGGCGGAATGCTTCCTCGTCGAGCCGGCCGTCCTGCCAGCGTTCGAGCTGGTCGCGGAATTGCGCGGCGCGGCTGCGCACGAAGGCGCGGTCGAATTCGGTGTATCGATACATGATGAGTGGGGGAGAGCGGGGCTGGCGCGCCCTGAAGCGCCGACCTTACGTGGCGCGCCGCGCCCGGACAAGCAGCAGATCGCGCGCGAAACGGCGCAGCAGTTGCGATGGTTCGCGACGCGTGGGCGCGCCCCGAACTGCTGCGCTCGTTTTGGTTCCGGCTGCTGCTGTACGCGTGGCGCGGGGCACGCGATGATCCGTTCCAGAGCACGGCACCGTGTCGCCCCTTCGTCCGGTGCCGTGCCGGGATTACTGCGCGAGTGCCCGGGTCATCACCCCTAAACCCGCAGAGCTTGCGGCCGCATGCCTGTGGCGCGGCAGGCAACCGCTCCGACACCTGGGTGCCGGAGCCCTCATTGCCGCGGACGATGGACACATCGCGCCGCTCGTGACGCCCACGCATTGCATCGCATTCCTGAGCAGCCTCGGGGATGCGATGGCGCGACGGACATGTCTGTCTGCTGATATTTCGTGAGAGATGCCGGCGCATCCGCTCCTATAATGGTTTTCCCATTTCGAGCGCGAAGCCTTCCGCCATGTCCCTCTTCCAGAACCGCAGCTGGCTGCATCTGCAACGATTCGTCCTCGGCGCCGTCGCGGCCTTCACCCTCGCCCACGCGCAGGCGGCCGAGCCGCGCTGGCAGACGCTGCCGCCCACCCCGGCGCCGGTGGCGGGCGAGCAGCACGGCATCGCCGAGGTCAACGGCATCCGTCTCTACTACGCCACCATCGGCCATGGTTCGCCGGTGATCCTGGTGCATGGCGGCCTGTCGAATTCCGATTATTTCGGCTACCAGGTCAAGTCGCTGATGAAGCACCACAAGGTGATCGTGCTCGACAGCCGCGGCCACGGCCGCAGCTCGCGCAACGAGCAGCCCTTCGGCTACGACCTGATGACCGACGACGTGGTCGCGCTGATGGACAAGCTGAAGCTGCCGCGCGCCGATATCGTGGGCTGGAGCGACGGCGCCATCATCGGCATCGACATGGCGATCCGCCATCCCGACCGGGTCGGCAAGGTGGTGGCCTTCGCGGCGAACACCAAGACCGACGGCGTGATGCCCGATGTCGAGAAGAACCCGACCTTCGCCGCCTTCATCAAGCGCGGCGGCGACGAATACCGCCGCCTGTCGCCCACGCCGAAGGAATACGATGCCTTCGTCGAGCAGATCAGCCATATGTGGGCCTCGCAGCCGAACTGGAGCGACGAGCAGTTGAAGTCGATCAGGACGCCGGTGCTGGTGATGGACGGCGACCACGACGAGGCGATCAAGCGCGAGCACACCGAGTACATCGCCGCGACGATTCCCGGCGCGGGCCTGCAGATCCTGCCGAACACCAGCCACTTCGCGATGCTGCAGGATCCCGAGGCCTTCAATTTCGCGGTCGAGCACTTCCTCGGCGATCGCTGAGGCGGCTGCGGGCCGGTGCTCGCGATGGCCGGCCCGGGCTTCGGATCGGCCATCGATCCCGGCCGGCGCGATTGATCGCCGGGCCTGACCGGCCTAATGCACGACGGGCACGACGGCGGCGAGCGTCCAGCTCGCCGTCGTTTTCCTTTCTCCCCCCTTCCTTGCCTGCCTTCGCCGCTCAGCGTTGCGTGGCCGCTGCGGCCGCCAGCCGCCGCATCGATTCGGCCGCCGTCACCCGCAGCCATTGCGCCAGCCGCCGCGCGCCGTCGGGCAGGTCCAGGTCGTCGCGCGTGCAGAGGTAGTAGTCGCGGCCGTCGTCGAGCGCGGTGTCGAACAACTGCACCAGCTCGCCGCCGGCCAGTTCGGCCTCGATCAGCGGCGCGCGCATCAGCCCCGCGCCGAGCCCGGCGCGGATCGCGCTCAGCGTCAATTGCCCGTCCTCGAACATCGGCCCCACCACCGGCGGCACGTTGCGCACGCCGGCATTGCGCAGCCAGTTGACCCAGGTGCTGCGGTCCTCGTCGTGCACCAGCGGCACCGTCGCCAGGTCGGCCGGCTTGCGCAAGGGCCCGAAGCGGCGCCGGAACGCCGGATGGCAGACCGGCACCATCGCGCCGGGCAGCAGCTTCTCGCAGCGGTAGCCGGGCCAGTCGGCGGCGCCGGCGCCGAAGCGGATGGATAGATCCGAGGCGTCGCTGCGATAGTTGCGGTGGTTCGCGTAGCGCACGTTGACGTCGACATCGGTGTTCTGGTCGAGGAAGCGATGCAGGCGCGGCACGAACCAGCCGATGCCGAACAGCGGGATCAGGCTGATGGTGATCTGCCGCAGCGAGGAGCGATCGCGCACGAAGCCGGTCGCGCTGCGCAGCACCGAGAACGCCGCGCTGATCGAGCGGTAGTAGTCGCGGCCCTCGTCGGTCAGCGCCAGCGTGCGTCCCTCGCGCACCGTGAGCGGCGTGAGGATGAAGGCGTCCAGCAGTTGCAGCTGGTGGCTGACCGCCGAGGGCGTGATGTCGAGCTCGGCCGCCGCCGCCGTGACCGAGCCCAGCCGCGCGAAGGCCTCGAAGGCGCGTACCGCGCGCAGCGGCGGATCGTTCGGCAATTGTTCGATATTTTTCATGTTTTGAATTCTATCGAATAATCCTGGAGCCGGCAAAATGCTCGAATCCCTTGTGGGTAAAGAGTTTTAAGCGATATGGCCTGGTTCGCATAAGTATTCAATCAAAGGATATTTGCCGGTCAGGGTGTGACTATTTAGTATTTTTCATGTTTTAATCGTCCGCCACACGCTACCTTTCCCATGAAGAAAACCGTCCCCCTCGCCGGCGCAGCGTTCGCCGTCTCCGCCGCGGCGCTCGCGCTGTGGTTCGCCGCGCCGGCCGCCCGTGCCGCCCAGGCCGCCGATGCGCCGCAAACCGTGCTGATCGGCCTGGCCGCGCCGCTGACCGGCCCCTCGGCGCGGATCGGCAAGGATCTGCAGAACGGCGCGCAGCTCGCGCTCGACGATGCGAACCGCCGCCATCCCACCATCAACGGCAAGCCGGTGGTCTACAAGCTGGTGGCCGTCGACGATCAGTCGGATCCGCGCACGGCCGTGACGGTCGCGCAGGACCTGGTCGAGCAGCATGTGATCGGCGTGGTGGGCCACTGGAACACCGGCTGCAGCGTGCCGGCCGCGCGCGTCTATCGCGACGCCGGCATCCCCGAGATCGCGCCGGCCTCGACGGGGCACCAGTACACGCAGCAGGGTTACGCCACCGCCTTCCGCATCATGGGCCACGACGACACGGGCGGCGCCTATACCGGCGCCTACGCGGTGAAGACGCTGCACGCCCGGCGCATCGCCGTGCTCGACGATCGCACCTCGTTCGGCTCGGGGCTGGCCGACCAGTTCGTGAAGGGCGTCGAGGCGAACGGCGGCACGATCGTCGATCGCCAGTACGTCACCGACAAGACCACCGATTTCAGCGGCGTGCTGACCGCCATCAAGAGCAAGCGCCCGGACCTGGTGTTCTTCGGCGGGCTCGACGCGCAGGCCGCGCCGATCGCGCGCCGCATGCACCAGCTCGGCATCGACGCGACCCTGCTCGGCGCGGGCGGCTTCGTCAGCCAGACCTTCCTGTCGCTGGCCGGCAAGGACGGCGAGGGCGTGACCGCGCTCGAACCGGGCCGGCCGCTGGCGAAGATGCCGGGCGGCCCGGCCTTCGACGCGCAGTACCGCGCGCGCTATCACGCGCCGATCGAGCTGCACGCGCCGTTCGCCTACGACGCCGCCGCGACCCTGATCGCCGTGGCCGAGCAGAGCAAGTCGACCGATCCGGCCAAGCTGGTGACGGCGCTGCACAAGGTCGACCGCCAGGGCGTGACGGGGCGCATCGCCTTCGACGAGCAGGGCAACCTGAAGGATCCGGCCTACACGATCTATCGCGTGCAGGGCGGCAAGTGGAACGTGGTGGACGTGCTCGGCGGCGGTTCCGGCGCCGGCGCGCCAGCCGCGCACTGAGCACGGCATGAAGCTGGCATGAAGGCGAACGGGCGGCGGCCGATCGAGGATCGGCGGCTGCCCGTTCGCGTTTGCCATGCCGGATCGCAGCGGATTCGGGCGCGCCGTGTTCCCGGCGGCGCGCAGGCGGCACCCGCGATATCCGGATCGAACACAAATAACGAATCACCCCCAGTCAGGAGTTCCCATGACCGAGCCGAACCCATCGGCCGCGCCGAGCGACGCGGCCGACCATCGCCTGGGCATCCTCGCGCGACGCAGGATCGAGGCGGAAATCATCAAGCCGATCTACGAGATCATGAAGCGCGAGTTCGGCATCGAGCGCGCGCAGGCCGTGATCGCCGAGGCGATCCGCGGCGCGGCCGTCGATGCCGGCCAGTCCTTCGCCGCGCAGGAGCCCGGCGGCACCAGCATCGCCTCCTTCGTCGCCCTGCAGGTGCTGTGGGAGAAGGACGACGCGCTGGACGTCGAGGTGCGGCGCGAGGATGCCGGGCATTACGACTACGACGTGCATCGCTGCGCCTACGCGGAGATGTATCACGCGATGGGGCTTGGCGAGATCGGCCATCTGCTCAGTTGCGCGCGCGACGAATACTTCATCCGCGGCTACGATCCGCGCGTGGCGCTGACGCGCACCAGCACCATCATGCAGGGCGGCAAGCGCTGCGATTTCCGTTATCGAATGCGCGACGGGAACCCGTCGGCCGTTGACCAGGAGAGCCAGCATGACGAATGAAGTCGGGAGCCTGCGCGTCGACGGCGCGCGTCTGTGGGATTCGCTCGACCGGATGGCCGAGATCGGCGCGACGCCCAAGGGCGGCGTCTGCCGGCTCGCGCTGAGCGAGCTCGATCGCGAATCGCGCGACCTGTTCGTGGCCTGGGCGCGCGAGGCGGGCTGCACGATCCGCGTCGATCGGATGGGCAACGTGTTCGCGCGCCGCGCCGGGCGCGTGGCCGACGCGGCGCCGGTGATGACGGGCTCGCACGCCGACACGCAGCCGACCGGCGGCCGCTACGACGGCATCTACGGCGTGCTCGGCGGGCTGGAAGTGGTACGTGCGCTGAACGACGCCGGCATCGAGACCGAGCGGCCCGTCGAGGTGGTGCTCTGGACCAACGAGGAAGGTTCGCGCTTCGCGCCGGCGATGGTCGCCTCGGGCGTGTTCGCCGGCGTGTTCACGCTCGACTACGGGCTGTCCCGCGCGGACCGGCAGGGCACCACCCTCGGCGAGGCGCTGGCCGCGATCGGTTACGCGGGCGAGGCGCCCGTCGGCGGCCATGCCGTGCATGCCGCCTATGAACTGCATATCGAGCAGGGGCCGATCCTGGAACGCGCCGGCACCACCATCGGCGTGGTCACGGCGGGGCAGGGGCAGCGCTGGTACGAGCTGAGCTTCAGCGGCGTCGACGCGCATGCGGGCACCACGCCGATGGACGCGCGCCGCGATGCGCTGGTCGGCGCGGCACGCGTGATCGGCTTCGTCGACGCGCTGGGCCGGCGCCGCGCGCCCGACGCGCGTGCCACGGTCGGCATGATCGAGGCGCGGCCGAACTCGCGCAACACGGTGCCGGGCGAATGCTTCTTCACGGTGGAATTCCGCCATCCCGACGCGGCGGTGCTGGCCGAGATGGATGCCGAGCTGCGCGCGGAAGTGGCGCGCCTCGCCGGCGAGAGCGGGCTGGGCGCGCGCCTCGAGCAGATCTTCGACTACGCGCCGGTGCCGTTCGCGCCGCGCTGCATCGAGGCGGTTCGCGAGGCGGCGGCGGGGCTCGGCCTCTCGCACCAGGACATCGTCTCGGGCGCGGGGCACGATGCCTGTTACCTGGCGCGGGTGGCGCCGACCGGCATGATCTTCGTGCCCTGCATCGACGGGCTCAGCCACAACGAGGCCGAGGCGATCACGCCCGCCTGGGCCGAAGCCGGCGCGAACGTGCTGCTGCACGCGGTGCTGGCCAGCGCGATGGAGCCGGTGACGGACGAGGTGTGAAGCCGCCGGCTCGGGCGAGCCGGTCGATGCCTCGTGGATTGCGGCGATCCGGGCATCGAGCGGGAAACCTTGCCCGGGCGGGACCAGCGGGGAAGACAGCGAGCTTGAAACGAGGGGCCGGCACGCGCGAGCAGCCGGCTCTTCTTCGTTTACAGCGTCGGATGGCACTCGAAGGTGAGCTTGGCCTCGCGCTCGGAGACGTGCTCGAAGCCGGGGCTGGCGCGCATGCCTTGCTGCGCGCAATAGGCGTCGGCGGTGCTGACCGCCTTGCGATGGGCGGCGGCCCAGGACAGCACGGCGCCGTGGGCGCTGGTGTTGACGGTATAGACGTGCGGCTTGTCGGTCGCGCTGACTTCGGACACGCTCGAGCATGCACCGAGCCATAGCGTCAGGCAGGCCGCGATCATGACGACGAACGGGGTTCTGGCAGACATGGCGGGTTCTTTGCTGGGTGGCGGCAGCGCGGGGCGCTGCACGGGGAATGGCGGAAGTATCCGCGAATTCGTCGATCCGATCATCGCCGGCTTGCCGAACAGTTCGTTTCCGTTGTGTGAACAATGGGCGACGAAGCCGGGCGATCGGGATGGACGGGGAAGCCCGCGACAGGTCCGGCGGGCTTGGCTGGCCGGGGTTTCGCGCGGGTTTCGGACGCGCGGGCTTGTCAACGAGCGTGACGCGATCGAGCGGGGAGCGTTCGAGGGTCGGGCACCGGATCGGCGCCATGTCGAGGCGGCTTGCCGCGAGATGGCCATGAGCGGCGCGTGCCGCCATGCCGGCCCTGGGCGCGGCGACGGGGCTTCGTCGCGCCATGTCGTGCAGTCGCCTGGCACCGAAGTTCGCTCAGGCGAAGCCGGCCGACCAGGCGGCGCGCCCGCGTTCGCCGAGCAGGGCCCGCCCCAGCGTCTCGAAGGCGACCGCCGGCAGGTCCGGCAGCCGCTCGACCACGGTGCTGGTCGGGTAGAAGGTCTCGACCGCGTCGTCGAGGATGCCGACGCCGATCAATTCGACGCCGCGCGCGCCGATCTCGGCGATGCGCGCGCGCAGGTCGGCGCGCAGCAGGGCGGGGTCGCCGTCGCCGGTGGCCGGGTAGCCGTCGGACAACACCATCAGGATGCGCCGCCGGGCGCGGCGGGCTAGCAGGCGCTCGGCGGCCCAGCCCAGCGCCTCGCCGTCGGGATTCTCGTGGCCGCAGTCGATGCGGGCCAGCCCGCTGGGATTGTCCGAATCGAAGCGCTTGTAGATCTCCAGGTCGAGCCGCTCGACGAAACGGTTGTAGCCGCGCGGCGAGTGGCCCTGCGCCAGCCAGCGATCGCGCCAGGCGCGCATCGCGGGATCGTCGACCGAGCTGTAGCCGAGCGCCTCGCAGGCGAAGCCGAGCTGCATCAGCGCATCGCACAGCGCCGCCGCGCAGAGCCGCGCCAGCTCGATCTTGCGGCCCGCCATCGAGCCGCTGCGGTCGATCAGCAGGGTGACCGCCGTGTCGCGCCCCGACATCACGCGCCGCGTGCGGAACGGCGTGCGGTAGCCCGGCAAGGTGGCCAGCCGCGCCAGCGCGCGCCGGTCGAGTTCGCCGCGCTCCTGCTCGGCGCGCCAGTGCAGGTGCTCGTCGGCCTCCAGCGCGCGTTCGAGTTGCGCCTTGAGGCGCGTGGTCTGCGCGCGTGCCGCGCCGCGCAGCTTGCGCCAGGCGCTGGCGTCGCCGGCGCCGGTGAGGTCGGTGACGGTATCGAAGGCGGTGGTGATCGGGAGCGAGCGGCCCGGCGCGAGCTCGGCGCGCGGCCGGGGCGGCGGCGCGGCGCT
>NZ_VWWC01000313.1:0-3519 GCF_011753175.1 Burkholderia sp. Cy-637
CTGGCGTGGCCGGCGTAACCGCGCTGCCGGCTGGCTCGGCCAGGCTCGCTTCCTTATGGACGTCCTTGTGCGCTTCCTTGTACGACTCGGCATGCGCGACGGCCGGGGCCGAAGCCGCGGCAGCCCGCGGCGCCGGCAGCGCGGCCGGCTTGCGCAGCACCGGTTCGGCGGCAGCCTGCGCGAGCGCGGCCGCGCCGCCCTCGACGCGCCAGCCGCCCACCACCGCCTTCAGTTGCCGGGTCTGGTCTTCCAGCGAAGCCGCCGCTGCCGCGGCCTGCTCGACCAGGGCGGCGTTCTGCTGGGTGACCGCGTCCATCTGGCCGACCGCGCGATTGATCTGCTCGATGCCGGTCGACTGCTCGTGCGAGGCGGCGCTGATCTCGCCGATGATGTCGGTCACGCGGCGCACCGCCTGCACGATCTCGGCCATCGTCGCGCCGGCCCGCTCGACCAGCTCCGAGCCGCTGCGCACGTTGTCGGCCGAATCGCCGATCAGCTGCTTGATCTCCTTGGCCGCCGTGGCGCTGCGCTGCGCCAGCGAGCGCACCTCGCCCGCCACCACCGCGAAGCCGCGGCCCTGCTCGCCCGCGCGAGCGGCTTCCACCGCCGCGTTGAGCGCCAGGATGTTGGTCTGGAACGCGATGCCCTCGATGGTGCCGATGATGTCGACCACCTTGTTCGAGCTGACCGAGATCGCCTGCATGGTGGTGACCACCTCGCTGACCACGTCGCCGCCGCGCGTGGCGATGTCGGAGGCGTTGACGGCCAGCTGGCTGGCCTGGCGCGCGTTCTCGGCGTTCTGGCGCACCGTGCCGGTGAGCTGCTCCATGCTGGAAGCGGTTTCCTGCAGCGAGGCGGCCTGCTGCTCGGTGCGCTGCGAGAGGTCGACGTTGCCGCTGGCGATCTCGTGCGCGCCGACGTCGATCGACTCGGCGCCGCGATGCACGGACTTCACCATCTCGGTCATGGCCTTCTGCATGCGGCCGATGCCGGTAAACAGGCGCCCGATCTCGTTGCGGTTGCCGAACTCGCGCACCGGCTCGGACAGGTCGCCCGCGGCGATCCGCTCGAACTGGCCGATGGCGCGCTCCAGCGGGCCGACGATCAGGCCGCGCAGCGCCAGGCGCACCACCACGATCATCACCACCGACAAACCGATGCCGATCGCGATGCAGGTGATCATCAGCGAGATCTGCGACTGGGTGTGCTCGCGGTGGCTGGCCACGCGTTTCTCGAGCGCGGCCGTCAGGTTGGCCACCGCGCCGTCGTAGGCCACGAACATCGGGCTGATCTGCGCATCGGCGATCGCGTGGTAGCCGGCGATGTCGCCGCCCTTGATCGCCGCGAACTCGGCGTCGACCGCGGTCTTCAGCGCGTCGTGGCGGGTGTTCGCCTCGTCGAGCTGGGCGCTGTCGATGCCGAGCTTCCTGGCCGCCTGGAACGCCTGCCAGTTCTGCGACGACTGCTCGTAGAGCGCCTGCGCGCGGTTCAGCGCGCTCTGCGTCTCCTCGACGTTGCCGGACTCGGTCAGCGCGCGCACGCGATCGAGCGCCACGCGCGTGCGCAGCAGGTAGGACGAGGTGTCGCTCAGCGAGCGGATCGCCGGCAGGTCGCCGCCGACGATCTCGTTGAACGCCGCGCCGGTCTGGTTCAGCGCCACCAGGCCGAGCCCGCCGACCACGGCGGTGAGAACCACGAACGACAATCCCACGGCGGTCAGCGTCGTGCGAATCGACCAGTTGTGCAGCATCATCAGTCTCCCCCGAGAGATTGCGCGGCGGCGCTTACACGCCGAATTCGTCGATGAGGGCCATCTCGCGGCTCGTCATCAGCTTTTCGATGTCCATCAGGATCAGCATCCGGCCGTCCACGCTGCCGAGCCCGGTCAGGTACTCGGTGGTCAGCGTCGCGCCGAACTCCGGCGCCGGCATGATCTGCTCGGAGGTCAGCGTCAGCACGTCGGAGACGCCGTCCACCACCATCCCGACCACGCGATGCGCGACGTTGAGGATGATCACCACGGTCTGGTGGTCGTACTCGATGCGCCCCAGGTGGAACTTGATGCGCATGTCGACGATCGGCACGATGATGCCGCGCAGGTTGATCACGCCCTTGATGAACTCGGGCGCGTTGGCGATGCGCGTGACGCTGTCGTAGCCGCGGATCTCCTGCACCTTCAGGATGTCGATGCCGTATTCCTCGTCGCCGAGCGTGAAGACCAGGAACTCCTGGCCGGCCGCGTCGCCCTGCGCGACGCCGCGACGGTTGGCGCCCGCGCCCGCGGCCGCCTGATGGATCGAATGGACTTCGGACACGTTGTCCTCCCAATGCGGCATGGCCGCGTAGCGGTTAGAAAGTCGCGAGCGCGCCCGCGCCGTGGGCGGAGCGGGCATCGCGATTCAGGGCGGCGACATCGACGATCAGCGCGACGCTGCCGTCGCCGAGTATCGTTGCGGCCGAAATGCCGTGTACCTTGCGGTAGTTCGTTTCGAGGTTCTTCACCACCACCTGCTGCTGGCCGACCAGCTCGTCGATCAGCATCGCGAAGCGGCGCCCCTCGGTCTCCATGATGGTGACGATGCCCTGGGTCGGGTCGGTGCGCGCGTCCTCCACCGAGAACACCTCGTGCAGCGCCACCAGCGGCAGGTACTCGCCGCGCACGCGCACCACGCGCTCGCCGTTGCCGACCGTGTAGATGTCGGCGGCGGCCGGCTGCAGCGACTCCATCACGAAGTTCAGCGGCAGGATGAAGATCTCGTTGCCGACCTTGACCGACATGCCGTCGAGGATCGCCAGCGTGAGCGGCAGCACGATGCGGGTGGTGGTGCCGCGCCCGGCCAGCGAGCTGATCTCGACATGGCCGCCCATCGCCTGGATGTTGCGCTTGACCACGTCCATGCCGACGCCGCGGCCGGACACGTCGGTGATGGTCTCGGCGGTCGAGAAGCCCGGCGCGAAGATCAGGTTCCAGACCTCGTCGTCGCTGATCGTGTCCGACACCGGGATGCCCTGCTGGGCCGCCTTGGCGAGGATCCGCTCGCGGTTCAGGCCGGCGCCGTCGTCGCTGACCTCGATCACGATGTTGCCGCCGTGGTGGGCGGCCGACAGCACCAGCTGGCCGACCGCGTCCTTGCCGGCGGCGCGGCGCTTCTCGACGGTCTCGATGCCGTGGTCGAGGCTGTTGCGCACCAGGTGGGTGAGCGGATCGATGATGCGCTCGATCAGGCTCTTGTCGAGCTCGGTGGCCTGGCCGAAGGTGACCAGCTCCACTTCCTTGCCGAGCTTGGCGGCCAGGTCGCGCACCAGGCGCGGGAAGCGGCTGAACACGTAGTCCATCGGCATCATGCGGATCGACATCACCGCTTCCTGCAGGTCGCGCGCATTGCGCTCGAGCTGGGCCATGCCGTTGTAGAGGCGGTCGTGCAGGGCCGGGTCGAAGGCGCTGGTGGTCTCGGCCAGCATCGCCTGGGTGATCACCAGCTCGCCGAGCAGGTTGATCAGTTGGCCGACCTTCTTCCC
>NZ_VWWC01000314.1:0-3390 GCF_011753175.1 Burkholderia sp. Cy-637
TATCGTCGCCGCGCCGCGTTGCGGCGAGTGGCCCGCCTATCGCGCCTTCCTCGCGCAGACCGTGCAGCCCGACGGCCGCGTGTTCGACGCCAGCACGCCGGCCCAGCAGTCGACCTCGGAAGGCCAGTCCTACGGCATGTTCCTCGCGCTGGCGGCCAACGATCGCGCCGGCTTCGAGCGCATGCTCGAGTGGACCCGCGCCAACCTGGCCGGCGGCCATTTCGACGCCAGGGACGCGCGCCTGCCCGCCTGGCAGTGGGGCCGCAAGCCCGACGGCGGCTGGGGCGTGCTCGATCCGAACTCGGCGGCCGATGCCGATCTGTGGATCGCCTACGACCTGCTGGAAGCCGGGCGGCTCTGGCACGTGCCCGACTACAGCGCGCTGGGCGCGGCGCTGGCCGCGCAGATCGCGCGCCGCGAGGTGGTCGAGCTGGCCGGGCTCGGCCCGATGCTGCTGCCGGGCCCGCAGGGTTTCGTCGAGGGCGACGTGACGCGCCTGAACCCGAGCTACCTGCCGCTGCCGGTGCTGCGCGCACTCGGCGGCGAACTGGGCGGCCCGTGGAACGCCATCGCCAGGAACGGCCTGCGGCTGGTGGCCGGCGCCTCGCCGCGCGGCTTCGCGCCCGACTGGGCGGCCTGGCGCGCCGGGCAGGTGGTGGTCGATCCGCGCACGGGCGACCTCGGCAGCTACGACGCGATCCGCACCTACCTGTGGGCCGGCCTCGCGAATCCCGCCGATCCGCTGGCCCGTCCCTGGCTCGACGCGCTGCGCGGGATGGCCGCGCAGGTCGCGCAAGGCGGCGTGCCGCCCGAGAAGGTGGCGGTGGCCACCGGTGCGGGCAGCGGCGAGGGCCCGCTCAGCTACTGGGGCGCGCTCGCGCCGTACTTCGCCGCGCTCGGCGACGCGCGCGGCCTGGCGCTGGCGCGTGCCCGCCTGAGCGCGCTCGATGGCAACGCGCCGGGCCGCGAACCCGTCTATTACGACCGCGTGCTCGGCCTGTTCGGCGCGGGCGCCGTGGAGGGCCGCTACCGCTTCGACGCGGGCGGCCGGCTGCTGCCCGCATGGAGTGAGGCATGTCGATGAAGTTCTTCCCCGCCCCGCGCCGGACCTCGCTCGCCGCCGCCCTGGCGCTGGCCGGCGCGCTCGCGCTCGGCCAGGCGCCGCATGCCCTGGCCGCCGGCTCCGACGCGCTGCAGGCGCTGATCGACCAGGGCAAGTACTGGCAGGCGCACGGCCGCAGCGACCTGGCCGAGCAGGCCTGGAAGAAGGTGCTCGGGATCGACGCGAAGCAGCCCGACGCGCTGCTCGGCATGGGCTTCGTGATGGCCGACCGCAAGGACGGCGGTCAATCCGAGTCCTACCTGGACCGGCTGCGCCAGGTCGCGCCGAACTATCCCGGCATCGACGAGCTGGGCCGGCGCCTCGGCCAGTCCTCGCCGCGCGACCAGACCGTCAACGACGCGCGGCGCCTGGCCCAGTCGGGCCGCAGCGCCTCGGCGGTCGAGCAGTACCAGAAGGCGATGGACGGCGCGCCGGCCACGCCCGGGCTGCGCCTGGAGTATTACCAGGCGCTCGCCGCCACGCCGAACGGCTGGGACGAGGCACGCAAGGGCCTGGAGACGCTGGCGCGCGACAACCCCGACGATCCGCGCTACGCGCTGGCCTATGCGCAGCACCTGACCTATCGCGATGTCACGCGCCGCGACGGCATCGCGCGCCTGCAGCAGTTGGCAGGCGACGCGAAGGTCGGCCGGCAGGCCCGCGAGAGCTGGCGGCAGGCGCTGCTGTGGCTGGCCGCGCGGCCTTCCGACCAGCCGATGTTCGACGCCTACTTCAAGCTCGCGCCGAACGACCCGGCGGTGAAGGCGCGCTACGACGCGATGGTGCTGCAGGAGAAGGCCAGCGACGCGCGCAGCGCGCAACAGGTGGCCGACAGCGCGCGCGGGCGCGCCATCGGCGACGGCTTCGCGGCGCTCGACCGCAACGACCTCGCCACCGCGCGCGCGCGCTTCAACGCCGTGCTCGCCGGCGCGCCGAACGACGCCGACGCGCTGGGCGGCCTCGGCATCGTCGAGCTGAAGCAGGAACATTTCCGCGAGGCCCGCAACGATCTCGAGCGCGCCTCGCGCGGCGGCGACCCGTCGCGCTGGCGCGACGCGCTGAAGAGCGCCGGCTACTGGAGCGACACGGGCGACGCGCTGGTCGCGCAGAATCGCGGCGACGTGGCGAAGGCCAAGTCGCTGTTCGAGCACGCGATCGCGACCGATCCGTCCGAGCCGGCCGCCCAGCTGATGCTCGGCGAGCTGCTGCTGGCCAATCGCGATCCGCGCGGCGCCGAGCAGGCCTACCGGATGGCGCTGCGCCGCCAGGCCGACAACCCCGACGCGATCCGCGGCCTGGTGGGCGCATTGGCCGCCCAGGGGCGCGGCGACGAGGCGCTGCAGTTCGCCAACCAGCTCACCACCGAACAGCAGGCCAAGGCCGGCGGCCTGGAGCGCCTGCGCGGCACCGCCGAGGCGGCCCAGGCGCGCGCCGCCGAGGCGCAGGGCGACCTGGGCCGCGCGCGCAGCCTGTTCGAGGATGCCCTGGTTGGCAGTCCCGACGATCCCTGGCTGCGCCTGGACCTGGCGCGCATCTACGTGCGCCAGGGCGCGGTGGCCTCGGCGCGCAGCATGATGGACGGCCTGCTCGCCGCGCATCCCGACATGCCCGACGCGCTCTACGCGGGCGCGCTGCTGGCCGAGCAGACCCACGATTACGGCGACGGCCTGCGCATGCTGGATCGCGTCGCGCCCGCCCGGCGCACCGCCGCGATGGGCGAGCTGCAGCGCCGCCTGTGGCTGGCCCAGCAATCGGCGCTGGCCGGGCAGATGGCCCAGCGCGGCCAGAATGCCCAGGCGCTGGCGATGCTGCGCGCGGCCGAGCCGATGGCGCAGGCGGACCCGGCGATGATGGGCCAACTGGCCGGCGGCTACCTGGCGGCCGGCGATCCGGCGCACGCCATGCAACTGGTGCAGGGCGCGATGGCGGCCGCGCCGGCCGACCTCGGCCTGCGCCTGCAATACGCCAACCTGCTGCTGGCCAATCACCAGGACGGCCTGCTCGGCGACGAGATGCGCCGCCTGCAGGCCACGCCGATGAGCGCCGCGCAGCACGCCGAGTTCGATCGCATCAACCTCGCCATCGTGGTGCGCCGCGCCGACCTGGTGCGCCAGGGCGGCGACCTGGCCGGCGCCTACGCGGTGATGGCGCCCTGGCTCGCGGCGATGCCCGAGGACCCCGACCTGCAGGGCGCGCTGGCGCGGCTCTATACCTCGGCGGGCGACCCGGCCAATGCGCTGACCTGCTATCGCATCGCGCTCAGGCGCAACCCCGGCGACGCCGGCCTG
>NZ_VWWC01000315.1:0-3398 GCF_011753175.1 Burkholderia sp. Cy-637
TGCAGCCCCGCGCGCCGCGCGCGGCGCCGCTCCGAGCGCAGCCGCAGCCGGTCCATGTAGAGATAGACCACCGGCGTGGTGTAGAGCGTCAGCATCTGCGAGACGATCAGCCCGCCGGCCAGCGTGATGCCGAGCGGCGCGCGCAGCTCGGCGCCGTCGCCATGGCCGAACACCAGCGGCAGGGTGCCGAACAGCGCGGCCATGGTGGTCATCAGGATCGGCCGGAAGCGCAGCCGGCAGGCCTCGTGGATCGCCTCGAACGAGGACTTGCCCTCGCGCGCGGCCACCACCGCGTAGTCGATCATCAGGATCGCGTTCTTCTTGACGATGCCGATCAGCAGGAAGATGCCGATCAGCCCGATGATGTCGAACTCGGTGCCCGAGATCAGCAGCGCCAGCAGCGCGCCCACGCCGGCCGAGGGCAGGGTCGAGAGGATCGTGATCGGGTGGATGTAGCTCTCGTAGAGGATGCCGAGCACGATGTAGATCGCCGCCAGCGCCGCGATGATCAGCAGCAGCTGGTCGCGCAGCGCCTTCTCGAACTCCTCGGCGGTGCCCGAGAAGCCGGCGTTGATGCTGGCCGGCACGCCGATCTCGCTCATGGTCTGGTAGATCACCGTGCGCGCGTCGGACAAGGCCTTGCCGGGCGGCAGGTTGAAGGAGATCGTCACGGCCACGAAGGGGCCTTCGTGGTTGATCGCGATCGGCGTGGTGCCGGGCCCGAAGCTGGCGATCGCCGAGAGCGGGATCATGGTCGACTTCGAGGTGGACACCGCCTCGCCCGAGGAGGTGCCGGCCTTGCCGGTGGCCGCGATCGAATTGAGCGCCGCGTTGCGCGCCGAATCGGTCGCCACCGCGGCCGAGCCGGCCTGCGGCGCGCCCGCGCCCGAGGCCCGCGCCGAATTCGCCACGAAGGTGCCGGCCGCGGCATTGGTCTGCGCCACGCCGCTGGCGCTGCCGCCGGTGGTGCTGATCCACACCTGCTTGAGCATCTCCGGGTCCTGCCAGTATTTCGGCGCGAGCTCCATCACCACGTGGTACTGGTTCAGCGGGTTGTAGATGGTCGAGACCTGGCGCTGCCCGAAGGCGTCGTACAGCGTGTTGTCGATCTGCAGCGGCGTGATGCCCAGGCGCGCGGCGGTGGCGCGGTCGATATGGACCATCGCCTCCAGGCCGCCCTGCTGCTGGTCGGAGTTGACGTCGGTGAGCTGCGGCTTCTTCTTGAGCGCCGCGGCCAGCTTGTCGCCCCACTTGTAGAGTTCCTCGGGCGAGTCGCCGTACAGCGAGAACTGGTATTGCGCGTTGGTCTGCCGCCCGCCGCCCCCGCCCAGGTCCTGCGCGGCCTGCAGGAAGGTCTGCGCGCCCGCCACGCGTTCGAGCTGCGGGCGCAGGTGCTCGATGATCTGGTCGGCGCTGAGCTTGCGGTCCTGCTTGTCCTTCAGCGTCACGAACATGAAGCCGGAATTGGTGGTGCGCCCGCCGCGGAAGCCCGCGATGCTCAGCACGTTCGGGTCCGACTGGATGATCTTCATCATCTCGGCGAACTTGAGCTGCATGGCCTGGAACGAGGTGGACTGGTCCACCTGGATGCCGCCGATCAGCACGCCGGTGTCCTGCTGCGGGAAGAAGCCCTTGGGCACCACCACGAACAGCGCCATGTTGAGCCCCACCGTCGCGATCAGCGACAGCAGCGTGATGCGCCGGTGCCGCAGCGCCCATTGCAGGCTGCGGTCGTAGCCGGATTGCAGGCGCTCGAAGCCGCGCTCCAGCCAGCGCGACAGGCGCCCTTCCTTTCGATGGCTGCCGGCCTCGGGCAGCAGGCGCGCGCACATCATCGGCGTGAGCGTGAGCGAGACCACCAGCGACACGGCGATCGCCAGCGACAGCGTCATCGCGAACTCGCGGAACAGCCGCCCGATCAGCCCCGTCATCAGCAGGATCGGCAGGAACACGGCGATCAGCGAGAGGCTGATCGACACCACCGTGAAGCCCACCTCGCGCGCGCCGTCGAGCGCGGCCTGCATGCGCGGCTTGCCGTTCTCGATGTGGCGCATGATGTTCTCGAGCACCACCACCGCGTCGTCGACCACGAAGCCGGTGGCCACGATCAGCGCCATCAGCGAGAGGTTGTCGATCGAGAAGCCCAGCACGTACATCGCGCCGAAGGTGCCGATGATCGAGACCGGCACCGCGGCGGTCGGGATCAGCGTGGCGCGCCAGTTGCGCAGGAACACGAACACCACCATCACCACCAGCGCGACCGCCACCACCAGCGTGTGCTCGGTATCGGCCAGCGAGGAGCGGATCGTCACCGAGCGGTCCAGCACCGAGCCGAGGTCGACGTCGGGCGGCAGCGCGGCGGACAGCCTGGGCAGCGCGGCCTTGACGCGATCGACCGCGTCGATGATGTTGGCGCCCGGCGAACGATAGAGGATCACCAGCACGGCGCGCTTGCCGTTGGCCAGGCCCAGGTTGCGCAGGTCCTCGACCGAGTCGATCACGCTGCCCACGTCGGTGAGCCGCACCGCCGCGTTGTTGCGGTAGGCCACCACCAGGTCGCGATACTGCGAGGCCTGCGAGGCCTGGTCGTTGGTATAGAGCTGGTAGCGGTTCGGCCCGACCTCGATCATGCCCTTCGGGCTGTTCGCGTTGGCCGAGGCGAGCGCCGCGCGCACGTCCTCCAGGCCGATGCCGTAATGGAACAGCGCATGCGGCTCGAGCTCGACGCGCACCGCGGGGCTTGCCGCGCCGAACACGTCCACCTCGCCGATCCCCTCGATCTGCGAGAGCGCCTGCTGCAGCACGGTGGAGGCCGCGTCGTAGACGCGCGAGGGCGGTGCGGTGTCCGAGGTGACCGACAGCACCATGATCGGCGTGTCGGCCAGGTTGACCTTCTGGAAGGTGGGATTGCTCTTGAGGCTGGCGGGCAGGTCCGCGCGCGCCGCGTTGATGGCGGCCTGCACGTCGCGCGCGGCGCCGTTCAGGTCGCGTTCGAGCACGAACTGCAGGCTGATCAGCGCATTGCCGAGCGAGCTGGTCGAGGTCATCTGGGTGACCCCGGCGATCGAGCCGAGATGCCGCTCCAGCGGGCTGGTCACGCTGGTGGAGACGGTGGCCGGGCTCGCGCCGGGCAGGTTGGCGAACACCGAGATGGTCGGGAAGTCGACGCGCGGCAGCGGCGAGACCGGCAGCTTGACGAAGGCGAACAGGCCCGACAGCGCGATGCCGAGCGCGAGCAGGGTGGTGGCGACCGGCCGGCGAATGAAGAAGCGCGAAAAGTTCATGCGGGCCTGGACTCAGCGCGGCGCGCGCGGCGGCAAGCGGTTCGACAGGCGGGACGCGCGACGGCGGCGACGCGCTCGGGCGCCGGCAGGACGCGGCCGGCCACGGCGGCACGA
>NZ_VWWC01000316.1:0-3399 GCF_011753175.1 Burkholderia sp. Cy-637
GCGCGAGGTGCTCGGCGCCGCGCTCGGCGTGGCGCCGGCCGCGCTGCGTTTCGCCACCGGCGAGGCGGGGCGCCCTTCGCTGGTGGCGGATTGCGCGCCGGGCGCCGCCGCGCTCGATTTCAATGTCTCGCATTCGGGCAGCCACGCGTTGATCGCCTGGAGCGCGTCGACCCGCGTCGGCGTGGATGTCGAGGCGCCGCGCGAGGGTTTCGACTGGACGCCGCTGGGCCAGTCGGTGTTCGCGCCGGCCGACGAGGCCGCCGTGCTGGCTTGCGCGCCGGCCGGGCGGCGCGATGCCTTCTACCGTGTCTGGACCGCCAAGGAGGCGCTGCTGAAGGTGCTCGGCGTTGGCATCGCGGGCGGGCTCGAGGCGTTCTCGGTGCTCGATCCGCGGCGGCCCGGCGAACTGGTGCCCTGCGTGGTGGATTCGTCCGCGCCGGCCAGCGGCGTGGCGGCCTATACCGCCGCCTGGGTGGACGCGGCGCCGGGACATCCGGCTTGCCTCGCCTGGCGTCCGCTCGCGGGCTAGTAGGGCGAATAGGGCGAATAGGGCGCCGGCCGGTTCTGCGCGGTTGCCGGCTCGCCGGCTGGCGCGCCGCGCCGTCGATTCGCCCGTGCCGGGCTTCCGGTTCGATTTCCAATCCGCTGTCCTCTCGTCGCGTTCCCGGCGCTGCCCTCGCGAGCCGCTGGCGCCGTGATGCTTCGTCGCGCCTGAGCTTGCAAGGCTGCCGTCCGGCAGTCCGCCGAGGCTCGTGACCTGCCGTTCCATCTTTCCCCCGAGGCCTTTCCCAGCGTGGCTCCAAGCCGTCGCGCGCCGCGTTTTCGCGTGCATGGCCCGGCGTGTCCGCGCCCATCCCGCCCCGTATGCGGCGCTAGGGAAATCCCTGAGCGTCGAATTTTGAAAACGGGTTGTCTATACAAGTCCGCGCATCTACACTGCTCAGCACCTAACTTGTATAGACAGGACGCCCTTATGATCACCTTGACCCCCGGCCATCTGACGCTCGCCCAACTTCGCTCGATCGCACGCGAGCCGGTCAAGATCGAGCTCGATCCGGCCAGCTTCGCCGCCATCGACCGCGGCGCGCAGGCGGTGGCCGACATCGCGGCCAAGGGCGAGCCGGCCTATGGCATCAACACCGGCTTCGGCCGTCTCGCCAGCACCCATATCCCGCACGACCAGCTCGAACTGCTGCAGAAGAACCTGGTGCTCTCGCACGCGGTCGGCGTGGGCGAGCCGATGAAGCTGCCGGTGGTGCGCCTGCTGATCGCGCTGAAGCTGTCGAGCCTCGGGCGCGGCCATTCGGGCATCCGCCGCGAGGTGATGAATGCGCTCGTCACGCTGTTCAACGCCGACGTGCTGCCGCTGATCCCGGTCAAGGGCTCGGTGGGCGCCTCGGGCGACCTGGCGCCGCTGGCCCATATGTCGGCCACCCTGCTGGGCATCGGCGAGGTGTTCATCCGCGGCGAACGCGCCAGCGCGGCCGACGGCCTGCGCTCGGTCGGCCTCGCGCCGCTCACGCTGCAGGCCAAGGAAGGCCTGGCCCTGCTCAACGGCACCCAGGCCTCGACGGCGCTGGCCCTCGACAACCTGTTCGCGATCGAGGATCTCTACCGCAGCGCGCTGGTGGCGGGCGCGCTGTCGGTCGACGCGGCGGCCGGCTCGGTCAAGCCCTTCGACGCGCGCATCCACGAACTGCGCGGCCATCGCGGCCAGATCGAGGCGGCCGCGGCCTATCGCGGCCTGCTCGAGGGCTCGAAGATCAATGTCTCGCACCAGGATTGCGACAAGGTGCAGGACCCGTACAGCCTGCGTTGCCAGCCGCAGGTGATGGGCGCCTGCCTGGACCAGATGCGCCACGCGGCCGGGGTGCTGCTGATCGAGGCGAACGCCGTCTCGGACAACCCGCTGATCTTCCCGGACACGGGCGAGGTGCTGTCGGGCGGCAACTTCCACGCCGAGCCGGTGGCCTTCGCGGCCGACAACCTGGCGCTGGCCGCCTCGGAAATCGGCGCGCTGGCCGAGCGCCGCATCGCGCTCTTGATCGACGCCACGCTGTCGGGCCTGCCGCCCTTCCTGGTCAAGGACGGCGGCGTGAACTCGGGCTTCATGATCGCGCACGTGACGGCCGCCGCGCTGGCCTCCGAGAACAAGACGCTGGCGCATCCGGCCTCGGTCGATTCGCTGCCCACCTCGGCCAACCAGGAAGACCACGTCTCGATGGCGACCTTCGCGGCACGCAAGCTCGGCGACATCGCCGAGAACGTCGCCGCGATCATCGCGATCGAGCTGCTGGCCGCCGCGCAGGGCGTGGACCTGCGCCAGCCGCACGCGACCAGCCCCAAGCTGCAGGAAGCGATGGCCACCATCCGCGAGCGCGTGCCGCACTACGACCTGGACCGCTACTTCGCGCCCGACATCGCCGTGATCACCGAGCAGGTGCGTGCCGGCGCGTTCGCCCGGCTGAGCCCGCTGTCCTTCGTCTCGGAGCAGTGATGCGATGAGCACGCCGGCCTACCAGGAAATCAAGGACTTCATCCTCGCGCGGATCCACGCGGGCGAGTGGGCCGAAGGCGACCTGGTGCCGTCGGAGAACGAGCTGGCGCGCGACTTCAAGGTGGCGCGCATGACGGTGAACCGCGCGCTGCGCGAGCTGACGGCCGAGCAGGTCCTCACGCGCGTGCAGGGCGCCGGCACCTTCGTGGCGCGGCCGAAGTACGAGTCGACCCTGGTGGCGATCCGCAGCATCTCGGACGAGATCGCGGCACGCGGCCATCGCTACCAAGGCCAGGTGCTCGAACTCCTCACCCTCGAGGCCGACGAGGCGCTGGCCGACGAGCTGCAGGTGGCGGTGGGCGCGAGCCTGTTCCTGTCGACCATGCTGCATTTCGAGAACGACGAGCCGGTCCAGCTCGAGCAGCGCTGGGTCAATCCGGCCGTGGCCGGCGCTTATGCGCAGCAGGATTTCACGGCCGTCACGCCGGCGCAGTACCTGATGCGCGTCGCGCCGCTGCAGCGCGTCGAGTACCGCATCGAGGCGGCCGCGCCCGATCGCGAGATGCGCGAGCGGCTCGCGATGGGCGAGGCCGAGCCCTGCCTGGTGCTGCATCGGCGCACCTGGTCGCAGGGCGTGGTGGCCTCGATCGCGAACCTCTGGCACCCGGGCAGCCGTTATCGCTTCACCGGCCATTTCTGAACCGCAACCGCGCGGCCGCGCCAGGCGCCGAACCGTGCAGCCCTTTGCATCCATTCCTTCGTAGGGAGCCGTCGACATGAATCATCCCAAGCACATCGATCCGCGTCTCGATCCGACGCGCGTGATCCGCGCGCCGCGCGGCAGCGAGAAAACCTGCAAGACCTGGCTCGCCGAGGCGGCGTACCGGATGATCCAGAACAAT
>NZ_VWWC01000317.1:0-3383 GCF_011753175.1 Burkholderia sp. Cy-637
GGGCCGCCCTTGTCGTATTGGCATTGGAGTGAGCGTGAACGCGCCCGAATCGATCGAACCGAAGCTGTCTTCCGGCGTGGCGACGCGCTATGCGGGGGCGGCGGCCGGCCCGGCCCGCCCGCTGGCCGAGGCCGAGCTGGCCGCGCGGCGCCAGCGCTCGCGGCGCGCGACCTTCATCAAGTGGCTGCGCAAGGTGCATGGCTGGGTGGGGCTGTGGGGCGCGGTGCTGGGCCTGATGTTCGGCGTGACCGGTTTCGTGATGAACCATCGCGCGCCGCCGCTGAAGATCTCGCCGGGCGCGCCGCGCGTGAGCGAGGTGCAGATGCCCCTGCCCGTGCCGGCGCCCAAGTCGCCCGCCAGGCTCGAGGCCTGGCTGATCAAGGAGCTGAAGTTCGATGCCGGCCGCACGCGGATCCGCAAGGAAGCGGCGCAGCCGGTGGAATGGGGCGATCGCAGCGTGATGCAGCCCGAGCACTGGCAGATCACGCTGTTCAAGCCGGGCGCGAACGTGGTGGCCGACTACTGGGTCGGCAGCCAGGCGATCTCCCTCAAGCGCAGCGACAACTCGCTGATGACCACCCTCACCAACCTGCATCGCGGCGTGGGCATGAATATCTTCTGGGTGCTGCTGATGGACACCATCGCCGGCTCGATGATCCTGCTCTCGCTGACCGGCGTGCTGCTGTGGACCGAGCTCAACAAGCGCCGCACCATCGGCGTGGTGCTGGTGGCCGGCTCGATCACGGCGGCGCTGCTGGCGGGATTGAGCTGACGGGCGGCGGTTTCGCGGCAAGATTCGCGGCGAGATTCGCGGCAGGATTCGCGGCGGCGGCGCATCCGGCCGCATCAAGCAAAAAGGCTCGTCGACGACGAGCCTTTTTCGTGGGCGCCGCGCCCGCGCGAGCGGGCGGCGGGCCTGGCCGGGAGGCGAGGCTCAGTGCTGCGCGCCGCCCTGGGCGATCTTCGCGTTGCGACGCGAGTAGACGAAGTAGATCACCAGGCCGATCACCAGCCAGATGCCGAAGGCCTTCCAGGTCACCGCGCTGAGGTTCAGCATCAGGAACACGCAGGCGGCCACGGCCAGCACCGGCACCACCGGCACGCCGGGGCAGCGGAACGCGCGCGGTAGGTCCGGGCGCGTGCGGCGCAGCACGATCACCGCGATCGAGACCATCGAGAAGGCCGCCAGCGTGCCGATGTTGATCAGCTCGGCCAGCACGTTGAGCGGGATCAGCGCGGCGATCAGCGCGCACAGCAGGCCGATGATCCAGGTCGCCAGGAACGGCGTCTGGAAGCGCGGATGCACGCGCGAGAGCACGGCCGGCAGCAGGCCGTCGCGCGACATCGCGTAGGTGACGCGGGTCTGGCCGTAGGTCATCACCAGGATCACGGTCAGCATGCCGATCACGGCGCCCAGGTCGATGAAGCCGGCCACCCAGTTCTGGCCCGCCACCTGCAGCGCGTAGGAGATCGGGTGCGTGATGCCGGCGTATTGCGCGGAAGGCACGATGCCGGTGGCGATGGCCGCGACCGCCACGTACAGCACCGCGCACACGCCCAGCGAGGCGATGATGCCGATCGGCAGGTCGCGCTTGGGATTCTTCACTTCCTCGGCGGCCGAGGACACCGCGTCGAAGCCGATGAAGGCGAAGAACATCACCGCCGCCGCGCCGAACACGCCCGGCCAGCCATGCGGCATGAACGGCGTCCAGTTGGCGGGCGTCACGTGGAACACGCCCACCGCGATCACCAGCAGCACCACCGCCACCTTGATGAACACCATCACATTGTTGACGCGCGTCGATTCGCGGATGCCCAGCGAAAGCAGGGTGGTGATCGCCATCATCACCACGAAGGCGGGCAGGTCGAAGTAGGTGGTCACGCCGGGCACCGAGTTGGGCGCGGCGGTGAGCACGGTGGGCAGCATCACGCCGAAACCCTTGAGCAGGGACTGCGCGTAGCCCGACCAGCCGACCGACACGGCCGAGGCGGCCAGGCTGTATTCGAGCATCAGGTCCCAGCCGATGATCCAGGCCACCAGCTCGCCGAGCGTGGCATACGAATAGGTGTAGATCGAGCCGGCCACCGGGATGGTGGAGGCGAATTCGGCGTAGGCGAGCGCGGACAGCCCGCATGCGATCGCCGCCACGATGAACGAGACCATCAGCGCCGGCCCGGCCTGGACCGCGCCCGTGCCGGTCAGCACGAAGATCCCCGTGCCGATGATGGCGCCGATGCCGAGGAAGGTGAGGTCGACGGCGCCGAGCGCCTTCTTGAGGCCGGCGCGCTGGGCGCCGGCGATCATCTGGTCGACGTTTTTCTTGCGAAGAAGTGACATGCGGATTGAATGACGTGAGTCGCGGCCGACGGCTGCGGATTATGGTTATGGTCGGTGGAACCCCGGCATTCTAGCCGATCCGTTTCGGTTGCCCTATTCGGGTTGCACCTACATTCGTCTAATGAAAACAGGGGCTTGCGCGCGATGCGCGGGCGCTTGGGGAAGGGCGGGGATGGGCGGCGGAGTCGCCTGGGGCGGCCCTCGGAATGGCGGGCCGCCGCGGCGGGTTCAGGCGCCGGCCGGGGTGGGCGGCGCCATCTCGAGCAGGCGGTTGCTCATCGCGTAGAAGGTCAGCTCGGCGTTGTTCGACAGCTTCATCTTCTCGAGCAGGCGCGTGCGATAGACGCTGACCGTCTTGACCGACAGCGAGAGGGTGACGGCGATGTCGGTGAGCCGCTTGCCCGAGGCCAGCATGCAGAGCGTCTGGTATTCGCGGTCGGACAGCTTCTCGTGCGGCAGCGGCTCGTTCTCGAACGAGACGTATTCGGCCAGCGCCTCGGCCAGCGCCGGGCTCACGTACTTGCGGCCGGCCGCCACCTGCTGGATCGCCGAGATCATCTGCGCGGCGTTGACCGTCTTCGACAGGTAGCCGGCCGCGCCGGCCTTCAGCGCGCGCACCGCGTACTGGTCCTCGCGGTACATCGAGAACATCAGCACCGGGGTGGACGGCAGCTTGCGCTTGAGGCGCTTGAGCACCTCCACGCCGTTGATGTCGGGCAGCGAGATGTCGAGCAGGATCACGTCGAAGCTGCCCTTGTCGGCGGCCGCGAGCGCCTCGGCGCCCGATTCGGCCTCGGCCACCTCGTCCGCCACGCGGCGGTCGAGCAGCAGTTGCCGGATTCCCTGGCGGACGATCGCGTGATCGTCCACGAGCAACAGATTCAGCGCCATCGCGTCTCCTCAGCAGCCCGAAGCATGTGCCGATGCGCGCGGCGCGGCCAGCAGCGCATCCCAGGCGAAGCGCGCGCGCAGCACGGTGCCGCCGCCCTCGGGCGGCTGGTGCGCGAGCGTGCCGCCGAACGCGACGCAGCGCGCGCGCATGTGG
>NZ_VWWC01000318.1:0-3359 GCF_011753175.1 Burkholderia sp. Cy-637
GTCGCGCCGCGATGGCGCGCGGCGAACACGGCGCCGGCCGCGCCCATCGCGGTGCGCCGCGCCGGATCGGCGAACAGCGCATCGAGCGTCGTCGCCAGATCTTCCGGATCCTGGACCTGGGCGGCCGCGCCGGCCGCCACCGCATCGGCCGTGGCCTGCGTGAAGTTGAACACGTGCGGGCCGATCAGCACCGGCACGCCCACCGCGCAGGCCTCGATCAGGTTCTGCCCGCCCAGCGGCAGCAGGCTGCCGCCGATGAAGGCCACGTCGGCCGCCGCGTAATAGGCGCCGAGCTCGCCCATCGAATCGCCCAGCAGCACCGTGGTGTCGGCCGCCAGCGCCGCGTGGGCCTGCCCCGCCGCCGCCGCGCCTGCCGCCCACAGCGCCGAGCGGCGTAGCACCGCCTGCCCCTCGCGCGCGGCCAGCGCGGCGACCTCGTCGAAACGCTGCGGATGACGCGGCACCAGGATCAGCAGTGCATGCGGCGTGTTCAGCGCCGCGAAGGCGCGCAGCACCAGCGCCTCCTCGCCCTCGCGCGTGCTGGCCGCTACCCACACCGGCCGCGAGCCGATCGCCTCGCGCCAGGCCCGGCCGCGCGCGGCCAGCTCCGGCGGCGTGCTCATGTCGAACTTCAGGTTGCCGAGCACGGCCAGGTTGCGCGCGCCGAGCGCGCCGAGCCGCTCGGCATCGGACGGGCTTTGCGCCAGCACCCGCGAGAAACCGCCGAACACCTCGCGCACCGCCGGGCCGAAACGCGAGGCGCGCCGGAACGAACGCGCCGACATGCGCGCATTGGTCAGCACCAGCGGCACCGAGGCGCGACGGCACTCGTCGATCAGCGTGGGCCAGACCTCGGTCTCCATCACCAGCCCGAGCGTCGGCCGCCAGGCGCGCAGGAAGCGGCGCACCAGGTGCGGCATGTCGTAGGGGAGATAGCAGCGCAGCACGCGCGCGCCGAACAACTGCTCGCCGGTGGCGCGGCCGCTCGGCGTCATGTGGGTGAGCAGCAGCTTCGCGTCGGGCCGCGCGGCCAGCAGCGCCTCGATCAACGGCTGCGCGGCGCGCGTCTCGCCGACCGAGACCGCATGCACCCAGATCAGCGGCGCCGCGTCGTCGGGCCCGCGTCGCGCGCGCATGGCCGGCGCGAGCTGGCCGAAGCGCTCGCCGATATGCTCGCGATAGCCGTGCTCCTTGCGCGAACGCCAGAACAGCCGCACTACCGCGGCGGGCGCGACGATCCACCAAAGCGCGCGATACACCGCTCTCAACATGACACCACCGTGGTTTGCTCCGTGCCTGCGCGCCGTGCTCAGACGAGCGCGCGCTGCTGCAGCCGCTCGAGGATGCCGAGCGGCGCGCGATCCGGCCGCGCCATCGCCTCGACCGGCAGGAAAAAGGTCTGTTCCATCATGAACTGGCCCGACATGACGGCATGGGAAGTCTGGTCCGAGAAGCAGATCCAGACGCTGCCGGGCGGGAACGGCATGGTCTGCTGCGGGCAGTCCCGCTGGTAGGCGAGGTCGGCCTTCATCGCGTCGTGCAAGTGCAGCATCAGGTGATCGTAGGCGCTGCGCCTGGACTTGGTGACGTGCAGCAGCTCCAGCAGCCAGGCCGCGCCCGGCAACTGCGGGCGAATCCCCGGCAGGAAGCGCCGGGCGACGTCCTCGAACGGCTCGCCGACGCGCCACACGCGTGGCACGCCCGCCGGGTTGACGTTGCTGAACACGCGCAGGATCCGCTCGCCGTAGTTCGGCCGCGAGGGAAAGGCATCGACGTGCAGGCGGCTGTCGTCCTTGCGCCAGGAGCTCTCGCGCGTCTCGACCTGGCGCAGCCGCAGGCTGGTGGGCGCCACGCGCATGCGGCCGCGATACTCGGGGAACAGGCCGTCGACCAGCGAGGCCGCCTGCTGCTGGTAGCGCGCCACCAGCGCGCGCACGGCCGACTGCGTGACCGCGTCGCCGAGCACGCCGGCCACCGCGCCGCCGTTCGGCGCGAGGCTGATGTTCTTGCGCTTGGGATCGGCCAGCGCCGGATCGAGCAGGGCCTCCTCGCCGCCCTCGATGGCGAAGCGCAGGTTCGGGAAATACAGCACCTTGCCGGTCTCGACGGCGGCGAGCAACTGCTCGCGCGGCATCGACAGTTGCTGCCCGTGCCAGTCGGCCGAGAGGACTTCGAGGATCTGGGATTCGCTCATGATCGCACCGTTACAGGAGGCCGAACGACGCGAGCGCGCCCTTCACCTGGGACAGCGAGGGCGGCGCGCCGGCCGTGCCGAGATTGACGACGTTCGGCGACCAGTAGCCGCCCGTGCGCCATGCGGTGGCGAAATTGTACAGTTCGACCGTCGGGCGCTTGAGCGCCGCCGCGATGTGCACGAGGCCGGTATCGACACCGACCGTGGCCGCCGCGCCGTCGACCAGCCCCACCACGGCCGGCAGCGACAGCCTGGGCGGCACGATCGCGGCCGCGCCGAACTCCCTGGCCAGCCGCTCGCTGGTGGCGCGTTCGGCCTCGCTGCCCCAGGGCAGCACCAGCGACGCGCCACGCCGCACCAGCGCCTGGCCGAGCTCGATCCAGGCGGCGTCGGGCCATTGCTTGTCGGCGCGCGACGTCGCGTGGACGAAGACCACGTACGGTACCGGAAGATTCAGGTCGGCAGCCGCCAGCGCGCGCGCCGCCTGATGCGTGTCAAGACCGAAATCGAGCGCGTCGTCGGGCGACGGCGCCGGGTCGCCCAGCGCCGCGGCCACCAGTTGGCGCGTGCGCTCGACCACGTGGGTGCGCGGCGCGATCGGCACGCGGCGGCGGTAGAAGAAGCGCACCGGCCACTCGTAGCCGGCGCCGTCGGTGCGGTTGGCCAGGCCGGTCAGCGGGCCGCGCGCCCAGCTCGCCACCCAGGCGCTCTTGATCAGCCCCTGGCAGTCGATCACCAGGTCGTAATGCTCGTCGGCGATCTGCCGGCGAAATGCGCGGATCTCGCGCCAGGTCCGCGCGCTGCCGAGCGACTTGCGCCAGCGCCGCAGCGAGAACGGCAGCACCTTGCGCACGCCGTGCACCAGCTTCACCAGCTCGACGAAGCCTTCCTCGACGAGCCAGTCGATCTGGGCATCCGGGTGGCGACGGTGGATATCGGCGATCACCGGCATGTTGTGCACGACGTCGCCGAGCGACGAGACGCGCACGATCAGAATTTTTTGCACGCTGAGAAAAACCGACGAAAGGCCGGTACGGACCAAAAGACGCGATTTTATCGCGTCGGCGGGCTTATCCCGTAAACGGGAGCGGCGGGAGGGGACATGCGGCGGCCGGGGCCGTCGAGCGCGGCGCCGGCGAACATGGCGGGCGCGCGGCCCGGGGCC
>NZ_VWWC01000319.1:0-3352 GCF_011753175.1 Burkholderia sp. Cy-637
GCGGCGCCTGGCGGCCGCCATCGGCCGCGGCCCAGCCCTGCCAGCGAAAGGCCACCAGCCCGAGGCCATCGGCGCTGCGCACCTGGGCGCGCGCCGGGCGGCCGGCCTGGGCCTCGGGCCCGGATGAAGAGGCTGTCGCGTTCATCGGCGGTGTCTCCGTTAATCGTTCTGGGTTGCCGAGGATCATAGTCGCGCCGCGACCGGCCTGCGCGAGAACGCACCTCTAATTTCGCCTGGTTATGAAAGCAGCGAAATCGATTATTAAGGGAAATGAGGCGCTTGCGTTAAAATGCGCGGCTATTCCCGGATATGACGGCGGCCGCCGGCGATGCCCGACACGATCGGCTTCGCAGCTTCCGCCGTTTTGTTTACATGATCGAAATTCGCAACCTGTCGCAGCGATTCGCCGGGCCGCAAGGCTGGGTCGAGGCGCTGCACGACGTCAACCTGACGATTCCCCGCGGCGAGGTGTTCGGCATCATCGGCCGCAGCGGTGCCGGCAAGAGCACGCTGGTGCGCACCATCAACCTGCTCACGCGCCCCAGCGAGGGCAACGTGGTGGTGGACGGCCGCGACCTGACCGCGTTGTCGGCGGCCGATCTGCGCGCCGCGCGCCGCGACATCGGCATGATCTTCCAGCATTTCAACCTGCTGTCCTCGCGCACCGTCTACGAGAACGTGGCCCTGCCGCTCGAGCTGGCCGGCGTGAAGCGCGCGGAGATCGAGGCGACCGTGCTGCCCCTGCTGGAGCTGGTGGGGCTGACGGCGCAGAAGGATCGCTACCCGGCCCAGATCAGCGGCGGCCAGAAGCAGCGCGTGGGCATCGCGCGGGCACTGGCCAGCAAGCCCAAGGTGCTGCTGTCGGACGAGGCGACCTCGGCGCTCGACCCGGAAACGACGCGCGCGATCCTCGACCTGCTGCGCAGGATCAACCGTGAACTGGGTCTCACCATCGTGCTGATCACGCACCAGATGGAGGTGATCAAGCAGGTCTGCGATCGCGTGGCGGTGCTCGATGCCGGCCGCGTGGTCGAGGCCGGGCCGGTGATCGAGGTCTTCATGCAGCCGCACCACGAGGTCACGCGCGCGCTGATCGGCGACGTGATCGCGCAGGAGTTGCCGCCGGCGCTGAAGGCGCGCGTCGCCGAGCGCCTGAAGAGCGGCCGCGGCCACCTGCTGCGCCTGGCCTTCACCGGCAGCGGCGTGGACCAGCCGATCCTGTCGGAGACGATCCGCCGCTACGAGCTGGACTTCAACATCCTGCATGGCCAGATCGACGAGATCCAGGGCCAGGCCTTCGGCTCGCTGGCGGTGCTGGCGGGCGGCGAGCCCGGCAAGGTCGGCGAGGCGCTCGCGTATTTGCGCGAGCAGGGCGTGGTGGTCGAGGAGTTGTCGCATGTTGAGTGAAATGCTGGATATGTTCGTGCAGTCGTTCTGGGAGACGCTGATCATGGTCGGCATCTCCGGCGTGGTCGGCGCGCTGGTCGGGCTGCCGCTCGGCGTGCTGCTGTACCTGACCGATCGCCAGGGCGTGCTGCAGAACCTCGGCGTCAATCGCGCGCTGGGCGGGCTGGTCAACGCGGTGCGCTCGACCCCCTTCATCATCCTGCTGGTGGCGGTGATTCCGTTCACGCGCCTGATCGTCGGTTCGTCGATCGGCACCGCCGCCGCCGTGGTGCCCCTGACGCTGGCCTCGGCGCCGTTCATCGCGCGGCTGGTCGAGACCGCGCTGCGCGAGGTCGACCGCGGGCTGATCGAGGCCGCGCTGGCGATGGGCGCCACCACCCGCCAGATCGTGTTCAAGGTGCTGCTGCCCGAAGCCTGGCCCGGCATCGTGGCGGGGCTGACCATCACCTTCGTGTCGCTGGTCGGCTACTCGGCGATGGCCGGCGCGATCGGCGGCGGCGGGCTCGGCGATCTCGGCATCCGCTATGGCTACCAGCGCTACGAGCCCGAGGTGATGTGGACCGTGGTGGTGATCCTGATCGTGTTCGTGCAGATCGTGCAGTCGTTCGGCGACTGGCTGGTGCGTCGGCTCAGTCATCGCTGAACCAGCGTTGAAGCCCTGGCCGGCGGTCGACGCCGCTATGGCTGATTCCCCGTCGGGCCCTCGCGCGGCCTGTCGCCCTTGCCGACCGGATCGCCTGGCTTGATGCCGGGGATCCTCATCACGGAGCCTGTCCCGATGCAAAGACGCAAGCTTGTCGCCGGCGCGCTGCTGGCTGCCGCCGTGCTCGGTTTCGGTGCCGCGCGCGCGGCGGCCGAGACGATCCGCGTCGGCGTGACGGCCGGCCCGCATGCGCAGGTGATGGAGGCGGTGAAGAAGGTGGCCGCCGCGCAGGGGCTCGAGATCCGCATCGTCGAGTTCTCCGACTACGTGCAGCCCAATGCGGCGCTGGCGGCGGGCGACCTCGACGCGAACAGCTACCAGCACGCGCCGTATCTGGCCGCGCAGGTCAAGGATCGCGGCTACCGGATCGTGCGCGTGGCCGATACCGTGACCTTCCCGATGGGCATCTATTCGAAGCGGATTGCGTCGCTGTCGGCGCTGCCCAAGGGCGCCCGGATCGCGATTCCGAACGATCCCACCAATGGCGGGCGGGCTCTGCTGCTGTTGCAGAAGCAGGGCGTGATCAAGCTGCGCGACGGCGCCGGGCTGGCCGCGACGCGTTTCGATATCGTCGGCAATCCGTCCGGCGTGAAGATCGTCGAACTGGATGCGGCGCAGATCCCGCGCTCGCTGGCCGATGTCGACGCGGCCGTGATCAACACCAATTTCGCCATGGAAGCGGGCCTGCAGCCCAGGCGCGACGCGATCGCGATCGAGAGCGCGGACGGCCCTTACGTGAACATCCTGGCGGTGCGCGAGGCGGATCGGGGCAAGCCCTGGGTCGCCAAGCTGGTGGCCGCCTACCGCTCGCCCGAGGTGAAGCGCTATCTGGAAGGCAAATTCGGCGGCGCGGTGATCGCGTCGTGGTGACCGGCGCGCGGTGGAGCATCGTGCGTGCCGGCGATTAGAGGCGGGGGTCCAAAACCCGGGCTTGGCGTCCGGGTTTTTTCTCCCTTAAAATAGAACGATCGTTCGCTATTGCCGGCGTGTCGCCGAATGCCGTTATCCTCGTCGGTCGAGGGGCCGCGAGGCCCGGGTTGCCGCCTCGAAGGTGGGCGACACTATAAAATGGCCGTCGGTCGTATTCGTAACTTTGGAGCGTGTGCATGAAAATCCTGGTGCCGGTAAAGAGAGTGGTCGACTACAACGTGAAGGTTCGCGTGAAGTCGGACGGAACGGGCGTCGATATCGCGAACGTGAAGATGTCGATGAACCCGTTCGATGAGATCGCGGTGGAAGAGG
>NZ_VWWC01000320.1:0-3318 GCF_011753175.1 Burkholderia sp. Cy-637
CGGCGCGCCAGGCCGCGGTCGATCGCCAGCGTCTCGGTCGCCACGCGCCGCGCCCAGGGCCAGGCCGGCTGGCCGTGGCTGTCGCCGGCCAGCCCGAGCCGGTCGGCCAGCGCGCCGAGCAGGACCTGGGCCTCGTGCAGCGTGGCGAGCAGCGGATTGAGCCAGGCCTCGGGTGCCGCCAGGCTCATCGCGACGACAGCTCGCGGGCCCGCTCGCCGCGCGCGCTACCAGCTCGCATCGAGGCCGAGATGGGCGAGCGCGGTGCGGCGCAACTCCGCCAGGCGCGGGTCGCCGCGATGGCGCGGATAGGGCAGGTCGACCTCGAGCTCGGCGAGGATCCGCGCCGGGCGCGGCCCGAACACGACCACCCGCTGCGCGAGGAACAGCGCTTCCTCCACGTCGTGCGTGACCAGCAGGGCCGAGAAGCGCGCGCGCCGCCACAGCGCGACCAGCTCGCTCTGCATGGTCAGGCGCGTGAGCGAATCGAGCTTGCCGAGCGGCTCGTCGAGCACCAGCAATTGCGGATCGTTGACCAGCGCGCGCGCCAGCGCCACGCGCTGCGCCATGCCGCCCGAGAGCTGGTGCGGAAACGCGTCGGCGAACTCGCTCAGGCCGACGCGCGCCAGTTCCTCGTCGACGCGGTGCCGCTCGCGCCGGGCCAGGCCGCGCGCATCGAGCCCGAGCGCCACGTTGGCGCGCACGCGCCGCCACGGATACAGCGTCGGGTCCTGGAACACCACGATGCGCGACGGATCGGGCCGCTCGATCGGTTTGCCGTCCTGCCGGATCGAGCCGCGCGTGGCCGGCTCGAGGCCGGCCACCAGCTGCAGCAGGGTGGACTTGCCGCAGCCGCTGGGCCCGAGCAGGGCGACGAACTCGCCCGGCGCGACCGACAGCGAGACGTCGTCGAGCACGTGCAGCGGCCCCTTCGGGGTATCGAACCAGTGGCTGGCATGGCGGATGTCGATGCGCGCGCCGGCGACGGTCGAGGCATCGTCGCCGCGTGTCGCATCGGCATGGCGCTCGGCTTCGGCGTGGCGTGTCGCATCGACGTGGCGCTCGGCATCGACATGGCGCGGCGCATCGGCATAGCGCTCGGCATCGTCGTGGCGCGGCGCATCGGCATGGCTCTCGACATCGGCGCGGCGCGTGCTGTCCGCGTGACGCGCGGCTTCGATCGGCGTATCGGCGCCGCGTGCGGCGGGCGCCGGGGACAGCGTGGCGGGGCTCACCATTTGACGGTTCCTTTCTGCCAGGCGAGCGCGCGGTCGCGCAGCGCGAACAGCAGGGTGATGAGGCCCGAGAACAGCAGGGCCATGACGATCAGCGCCGCGTACATGTTGGTGTAGGAGGCCCAGCCCTGGGCCCAGGTCAGGTACCAGCCGAGGCCGGACTTCACGCCCATCATCTCGGCCACCACCAGCACCGTGAAGGAGGCGCCCAGCCCCATGAACAGGCCGACGAAGACTTGCGGCAGGGCGCCGGGAATCGCCACCCGCAGCACCAGGAAGCGCGAATTCGCGCCGAGCGTGCGGGCCACGTCGTAATAGGCCTTGCCGACGCCGGCCACGCCCGACCAGGTCAGCACGGCGACCGGGAAGCCGGTAGCCAGCGCGATCAGGAACACCGCGGCCGACCAGCTCGAGGGGAACAGGTAGAAGGCGAGCGGCAGCAGGGCGGTGGCCGGCAGCGGCCCGAGCACGCGCAGCACCGGATGCACCCAATAGCCGATCGCGCGCGACCAGCCGACCGAGACGCCCACCAGGAAGCCGATCGCGGCGCCCGTGGCCACGCCCACGCCGAGCAGCTTCAGCGAGTTGAGCGCGCTGCCGGCCAGCCGCGGGGCATCGTCGAGGTAGACCTCGATCAGCGCCTGCGGCGGCGCGAAGAAGGGCGTGGGCAGCCAGCCGGTCTTGGCGGTGGCGATTTCCCAGGCGGCCAGCAGCAGCGCGATCGCGGCCAGCCAGGGGCCGGCCGGTTGCAGGCGCGCCACCAGCGCGCGGCCCGGCGCGAGCAGGCGGCCCGCGATCGCCAGCAGCGCCAGCAAGGCCGCGACGGCCCAGCCGGCGAGGCCGATTTCCTCGGTATAGGCCCAGTCGGCGAAGCCCACCACGCGGTTCGGCCAGAGACAGGCGACGGCGCCGAAGGTCGTCCAGGCCAGCGCGGCGATCAGGCCCGTGCCCCAGACGAACGACTCGCGCGCGGCCGCCGACGTGTCGGCGGTGCAGGCGGAGCAGGCTGGCGCGGCCGGCTTGCCGGTCGGCGTTTCGGTGGTGGTCTGGGCTGTCGCCGCAGCCGGCTGCCGCGCGGCGTGCCGGTCGAGCGGGGTGGAGTCGAGCGTGGACATGATCCTCAGCCCAGTACGTTGGCGTAGACCGTCTGCGCGAAGCGTTGCGGATCGGTCGACTTGCGCATCACGCCGATGCGGCGGAAATCGTCGGCATAGAAGGCGATCTCCTGCTGCAGGTCGACATTGGTCGGATGATGCTCGTAGGTCAGCGTCGCGTAGAGCTTGCGCAGGTCCTCGGGGCTGACCTTGGGCGTGTACTTCGCGAACAGCCGGGCCGATTCGTTGGGGTTCTCGCGCGTGTAGTCGGTGGCCTCGACGATCGAGCGCGCCAGCGCGGCGGCGGCCGGCCGGTCGTTGCGCACCAGCTCGCCGCGCGCGCCGATCACGCAGCAGACCTTGTGCTGGTACTCGTCGGAGAGGTTGCTGGCGAGCTGCGTGTACTGGCCGGGGCTGCGCTTCTCCAGCAGGTAGAGGTTCGGGTCGCCGTCGGCGATCGCGTGGATCTCGCCCTTGTCGACGGCCGTGCCGAGCAGGTCGGCCGGGTACTGGCGCCAGGCGACGTCGCGCTCGGCGTCGATGCCGTGCCTGGCCAGCAGGATCGCGAAGAAGTGCTTGCCGGGCGAGGCCAGGTCGCTCACGCCGATGGTCTTGCCCTTGAGCGCGGCCAGCGAGGTGACGCCGGCCTTGTTGGCGCCCAGCAGGCGCACGCAGCCGCCATGCGAGCTGCCGATGATCTTCACGTCGAAGCCGGCCTCGAGCGGCTTGAGCCAGCGGTGGATCATGCCCACCGCCGCGTCGGCCTTGCCGGTCGCGATCGATTCGAGCAACTGGTCGGTCGAGCCCGAGTAGTTCACCAGCTCGACCGCGAGGCCGTTCTTCTCGAAGATGCCGCGCTCCTGCGCGACCACGATCGGCGTGAGGCAGAAGGCGGTCTGGTTCCAGGCGAACTTCAGCTTGCGCAGCGGCGGCGCCGACCAGGCGCTGCGGCCCAGCGCCAGCGCGGCGCCCGCCAGCGCGGCGGCGCCGGC
>NZ_VWWC01000321.1:0-3238 GCF_011753175.1 Burkholderia sp. Cy-637
TATTGTCGCGATTTCCGTGACGCAGCGTTTCATGGCGCGTCGCCGGCCGGCGCCGGGAGCGCCCAGCCGGACCTCCCGCCCGGCCGGCGCGAACCCCGCCGTACCGCGCCGCAGCATGCTCCGCGGGCTGCTCCGGCCCTTGTCGAGCGGGCCCGCCGGGGCGCCGCCCGGTTACATCGTGTAACGATTGGCGCGACGCCGAAATTGCCGCGCCGCACACGTGCGCGACAGCAATTCAAGGCAGGCCCTATAATTCGGCGTTCTGCGTAACAGGATTGTCAGCTCCGTGAGCTCTCCTTCCGAGTCCCTGCTGGAACTTCGCGACGTCGATTTCGGCTATGGCGGTGACCGGCTCGTCCTGTCGAATCTGAACCTGCGCTTCGGGCGCGGGCAGGTGGTGGCGGTGATGGGCGGGTCCGGCTGTGGCAAGACGACGGTGCTGCGACTGATCGGCGGCCTGGTGCGGGCCAGCCGCGGCCAGGTGCTGTTCGACGGCGCCGATGTCGGCGCGCAGTCGCGCGACGGCCTCTATGCGCTGCGCCGCAAGATGGGCATGCTGTTCCAGTTCGGCGCCCTCTTTACCGACATGTCGGTGTTCGACAATGTCGCCTTCGTGCTGCGCGAGCATACCGACCTGCCCGAGCCGCTGATCCGCGACCTGGTGCTGATGAAGCTCAACGCGGTCGGCCTGCGCGGCGCGCGCGACCTGATGCCCTCCGAGGTGTCGGGCGGCATGGCGCGCCGCATCGCGCTGGCGCGCGCGATCGCGCTCGATCCCCAGCTGATCATGTACGACGAGCCCTTCGCCGGGCTCGACCCGATCTCGCTGGGCATCACCGCGAACCTGATCCGCACGTTGAACCAGGCGCTCGGCGCGACCTCGATCCTGGTCACCCACGACGTGCCCGAATCGTTCGCGATCGCCGACTACGTCTACTTCCTCGGCAACGGCGGCGTGCTCGCCCAGGGCACGCCCGACGAGCTGCGCGCCTCGACCGAGCCGAGCGTGCGCCAGTTCATCGACGGCGTGCCCGACGGCCCGTTCCGGTTCCACTACACCAGCCCGCCGCTGGACGCGGACTTCGGCCTTGGCGGAGGGCGGCGATGATCAGTGCAATCGGTCGTTACGTGGTCGGTGGCCTCGAACGCACGGGTTATGCCTCGCGGCTGTTCGTGCGGCTGGTGCTCGAATGCTTCGCGCTGCTGCGCCGCCCGCGCCTGGTCACCAAGCAGATCCACTTCCTCGGCAATTACTCCTTCGTGATCATTGCCGTGTCGGGGCTGTTCGTCGGCTTCGTGCTGGGCCTGCAGGGCTACTACACGCTGAACCGCTACGGCGCCGAGCAGTCGCTCGGGCTGCTGGTGGCGCTCTCGCTGGTGCGCGAGCTCGGCCCGGTGGTCACCGCGCTGCTGTTCGCGGGCCGCGCCGGCACCTCGCTGACCGCCGAGATCGGCCTGATGAAGGCCGGCGAGCAGCTCACCGCGCTCGAGATGATGGCGGTGGACCCGATCAAGACGGTGGTCGCGCCGCGCATGTGGGCCGGCATCATCACCATGCCGCTCTTGTCCGCGATCTTCTGCGCGGTCGGCGTGCTCGGCGGTTATGTCGTCGGCGTGGTGCTGATCGGCGTCGATCCGGGCGCGTTCTGGTCGCAGATGCAGGGCGGCGTCGACGTCTGGTCGGATGTCGGCAACGGCGTGCTCAAGAGCGTGGTGTTCGGCTTCGCCGTCACCTTCACCGCGCTCTACCAGGGTTACGAGGCGAAGCCGACGCCCGAGGGCGTGTCGCGCGCGACCACCAAGACCGTCGTGTACGCCTCGCTCGCCGTACTCGGCCTCGATTTCCTGCTGACCGCGCTGATGTTCAGCTAGTCGGCCAATACAGAGATGACGATGAAAAAGACTGCTCTCGACTTCTGGGTCGGCCTCTTTGTGGTGCTGGGTTTCCTGGCGCTGCTGTTCCTCGCGCTGAAGGTGGGCAACATGAGCTCGCTGTCGTTCCAGCCGACCTATCCCGTCAAGATGAAGTTCGACAATATCGGCGGGCTCAAGCCGCGCGCGGCCGTCAAGAGCGCCGGCGTGGTGGTGGGCCGGGTCGGCGCGATCGGCTTCGACACCAACACCTACCAGGCGGTGGTGACCATCGACCTGGACAAGCAATACCAGTTTCCGAAGGATTCCTCCGCGAAGATCCTGACCTCGGGCCTGCTCGGCGAGCAGTACATCGGGCTCGATCCGGGCGGCGACACCGAGATGCTGAAGGCCGGCGACACGATCTCGATGACGCAGTCGGCGATCGTGCTGGAGAATCTGATCGGGCAGTTCCTGTACAGCAAGGCAGCGGATGCGGGCGGTGCGAAACCGGCCGCGGCATCGGGGGCCGGCGCGCACTAGGCGGCGCCATCATCCCCACGGCGAAACAAGAGAAAAGAGAAGAGGGAACACCATCATGCAGACCATGCGCCTCAGGAACACGGTTCTGGCCGTCGCGGCCGTTGCCGCGATGAGCGGTTGCGCCACCGTCCAGACGCCCACCAAGGGCGATCCGTTCGAGGGCTTCAACCGGACCATGTACAAGTTCAACGACACCGTCGACACCTACGCGCTCAAGCCCGTGGCCAAGGGCTACCAGTGGGCGGTGCCGCAGCCGGTGCGCGACAGCGTGACGAACTTCTTCTCGAACATCGGCGACGTCTACATCGCCGCCAACAACCTCGTGCAGCTGCGCATCGCCGACGGCGTGGGCGACATCATGCGGGTGGTGATCAACACGGTGTTCGGCGTGGGCGGCCTGTTCGACGTCGCGACCGTCGCCAAGCTGCCCAAGCACACGGCCGACTTCGGCCTGACCATGGGCCACTACGGCGTGCCCTCGGGCCCCTACGTGGTGCTGCCCTTCCTCGGACCGAGCACGGTGCGCGACACGGCGGGCCTGGCGGTCGACTATGCCGGCAATCCGCTCACCTACGTGAGCCCGGACGCGCTGAGCTGGAGCCTGTTCGGCGTGAACCTGATCAATACGCGCGCCAACCTGCTCGGCGCCGGCGACGTGCTCGACGCGGCCGCGATCGACAAGTATTCCTTCGTGCGCAACGCCTACCTGCAGCGCCGCCAATCGCTGATCGCCGCCTCGGGCGGCCCCGGCGGGCGCAAGGCGGCGGCCAGCGCGCCCGACTACAGCAGCGATGCGCTGCCTAAGTACGACGTGCCCGAGGACGGCTCGGCGCCGGCAGCGGGT
>NZ_VWWC01000322.1:0-3169 GCF_011753175.1 Burkholderia sp. Cy-637
TGTGCCGGCCGCGCGCGCGGCGTCGGCGGCGCGCGCCTGGGCCAGGGTGAGATCGGGGTCGACGTGGACGAACGCGTTGAGCTCGCGCGCCGCGTCGATGCGTTGCAGGTAGAGCTGCGCGAGCTCGACGGCCGAGGTTTGGCCGGCGTCGAGCGCGGCGCGCAGTTCGGTCAGGCTGTTGGCATGCATTGCTGGAGGATTCCTGGATTCTTGAGCGAGCGCGGCGAGCCGCGATCCCGGGCCGGGCGGGCCGGCCTTGTTATTCGATCACCTTCGGCACCAGGAACAGGCCTTCCTGGACGGCGGGCGCCGGGCGCTGGTTCTCGTCGCGATTCACGTGCTCGGTCACGGCATCCTCGCGCAGGCGCTGGGCCACGTCCTGGATCTGCTCGATCGGGTGCGCGAGCGGCGCGATGCCGGTCGTGTCGACGGCGCGCATCTGCTCGACGAGGCCGAAGAAGTCGTTGAGCTGGGCGAGCGTGTGCTCGGCCTCGGCGTCGGCTATCTCGAGCCGCGCGAGGTGCGCGATGCGTTTCACATCGTTCAGGGTCAAAGCCATGCGTTTCACCGGAAAAACTGGGCTTGTGCGACGCATCGGAAGCCGCGCCGCGACAGGGGGTTGGAGGACTCGTTCGAACCCTCAAAAAGCGGGGACGAAGCGGTGAATTGACGGTCCGTTTGGGTTCAAATACCCGGAAATTATAAGGTATCATTACGCGTTCGACCCAGCCCCGGACCGTCCCTCCCGCACGGCTTACCGTTAGCTGCAAGCCGGCTGCCACCAGCCCGCCTGCCGCGCGGCTCGCGCGACGGCCCCGGTAGATTTCACACGCAGCTTCGCGTTCCCGAGGCGGCCGCTCCCGCCCGATCCGAGGCTGTTATTTTTTCCGCCGCCACCCCAGCGCGCCAACTCGGCCCGGGGTCGGCCCAGAGCGAGACAGGATTCTGAATGTTCGGTTTTTTGCGCAGCTACTTCTCCAACGATCTCGCGATCGATCTCGGCACCGCAAACACCCTCATCTACATGCGCGGCAAGGGCATCGTCCTCGATGAGCCGTCCGTCGTGTCGATCCGCCAGGAAGGCGGCCCCAACGGCAAGAAGACGATCCAGGCGGTCGGCAAGGAAGCCAAGCAGATGCTCGGCAAGGTGCCGGGCAACATCGAGGCGATCCGTCCGATGAAAGACGGCGTGATCGCCGACTTCACCGTCACCGAGCAGATGATCAAGCAGTTCATCAAGACGGCGCACGAGTCGCGGATGTTCTCGCCCTCGCCGCGCATCATCATCTGCGTGCCCTGCGGCTCGACCCAGGTCGAGCGCCGCGCCATCAAGGAAGCCGCGCACGGCGCCGGCGCCTCGCAGGTCTACCTGATCGAGGAGCCGATGGCGGCCGCGATCGGCGCCGGCCTGCCGGTCTCGGAAGCCACCGGCTCGATGGTGGTCGACATCGGCGGCGGCACCACCGAGGTGGGCGTGATCTCGCTGGGCGGCATCGTCTACAAGGGTTCGGTGCGCGTGGGCGGCGACAAGTTCGACGAGGCGATCGTCAACTACATCCGCCGCAACTACGGCATGCTGATCGGCGAGCAGACCGCCGAGGCGATCAAGAAGGAAATCGGCTCCGCCTTCCCCGGCTCCGAGGTCAAGGAGATGGAAGTGAAGGGCCGCAACCTGTCGGAAGGCATCCCGCGCAGCTTCACGATCTCCAGCAACGAAATCCTCGAGGCGCTGACCGATCCGCTGAACCAGATCGTCTCGTCGGTGAAAATCGCCCTCGAACAGACCCCGCCGGAACTGGGCGCCGACATCGCCGAGCGCGGCATGATGCTGACCGGCGGCGGCGCGCTGCTGCGCGACCTGGACCGCCTGCTGGCCGAGGAAACCGGCCTGCCGGTGCTGGTCGCCGAGGATCCGCTGACCTGCGTGGTGCGCGGCTCCGGCATGGCGCTCGAGCGCATGGACAAGCTCGGCAGCATCTTCTCGTACGAATAAATCCGGGCCCGGGCCGCGTCGTCGGGCGACGCGCGCGGCCCATGCCGGCGGGCGCCCGCCCCCGGCAGCAGTCACCGACGACGCACGCGCGACGCGCCGGCTTGGCAAGATCAGCCGAACCGCCGCGCGTTTTTCGCGTCTGAGGATCATTTAACCGATCAAGCGCCCGGCGCCGACCATGGAATACAGTCCGCCGCCCCTCTTCAAGCAAGGTCCTTCCGCGCTCGCGCGGCTGATCTTCTTCGTCGCGCTGGCGATCGCGCTCCTCGTCTCGGATGCGCGCTTCAGTACGCTCGAAATCGTCCGGGGCATCCTGGGCACCGCGCTGTTCCCGCTGCAACGGGCCGCGCTGGTGCCGCGCGACCTGTTCATGGGCGCCGCCGACCTCGCCGCCACCAATGCCTCGCTGCGCCACGACAACCAGCAGCTGCGCGAGCGCAACCTGGCGCTGTCGCTGCAGGCCAACCAGGCCGGCCAGCTGATGTCCGACAACGCGCACCTGCGCGCCGTGCTGGGCCTGCGCGCGCGGATCGCCGCCCAGTCCACCCCGGTCGAGATCCAGTACGACACCAGCGATCCGTTCTCGCAGAAGGTGGTGATCGGCCACGGCTCGCACGACGACATCCAGAACGGCGCGCCGGTGGTGACCGAGGACGGCGTGGTCGGCCAGGTCACGCGCGTGTTCCCGCTGCAGTCCGAGATCACCCTGATCACCGATCGCGACCTGGCGATTCCCGTGCAGGTGCTGCGCACCGGGCTGCGCAGCGTGATCTACGGCACCCCGAAGGGCGATTCGCTGGACCTGCGCTTCGTGCCGACCAGCGCCGACCTGATGGTGGGCGACGAGCTGGTGACCAGCGGCCTGGACGGCACCTACCCGCCGGGCCTGCCGGTGGCCAAGGTGGTGCGGATCGACAAGCTGGCCGACACCGCCTTCGCGCACGTGGTCTGCATGCCGGTGGCGGCGGTGCGCGGCGCGCGCGAGATGCTGGTGCTGCACTACCAGAACGACGTGCCGCCGCGCCCGGTCGACCCGGACGCGGACAAGAACGCCAAGGGCAAGAAGGGCGCGAAGGCCGCCGACAAGGGCAAGGGCGCGGCGCCCGCCGCCGGCGAGAAGCCGGCCGCCACCGCGCCGGCGCCGGCCCAGGCCGCCCCGGCAGCCCCCGCCGCCAG
>NZ_VWWC01000031.1:0-52526 GCF_011753175.1 Burkholderia sp. Cy-637
TGGAAGAGGGCGTCTCGGGCGATGCCGCCGAGCGGCGCGGGAATCGGGAAGGAAATCGGGAAGCGGCGCCGTCGCCGGGCAGCCAGGCCGGCGAAGCGCCGCGCGACGGCCGCGAGCTGCCGCCGCCCGGCGCGCAGCCTTACGGGCCGACGCGCTAGCGGGCTTCGATAGGTCAGCCGGTTTTACGCAATAGCCGGCGTCGACCTGGCAGCCGGCTCCGATGCGTCTGCCGACGTCGTCGCGCGGCCGGCGCAACCGCGCCGTTCAGGTACCGCCCCCTCCCACCGCCGCGGCCTACCGCTTCTCCCGCCGTTCCGGCGCGCCGGCTTTGATACGATGCACGCTTTCGCCTCTTCGGATGTCCCGCGTGAGCCGTCGTTTCCTGTCCAGCCTGCTTTCCCGCCTCGCCGCCTGGCGGGCCGCCGCCCGGCCCGTGCTGGCCTCGGCCCTGGCCCGCGCGCGGCCGCCCGTCTCGCTCGCGCTGGCCCTGCTCTGGCACCACCTGCGGCATCCCACGCGCCGCGGCGTGCTGATCGCCGTGGCGGCCATCCCGGCGCTGTTCCTGCTCTATGTACTGGTGCTGATCCCGTTCACGCCCAGCATCGGCGACATCCGCAAGGCCCGGGTCGATGCGCCGGCCCAGGTGATGTCCTCGGACGGCAAGCTGCTGGCCGAATTCAAGCCCTCGAACCGCGAATGGGTGGCGCTGGCCGATATCTCGCCGCACATGGTGGACGCGCTGATCGCCACCGAGGACCATCGCTTCTACGAGCATCACGGGCTCGACTGGCGGCGCACCGCCGGCGCCGCGCTGCACACCTTCTCGGGCGACCGCCAGGGTGGCTCGACCATCACCCAGCAGCTCGCCCGCAATCTCTATCCGGACCAGATCGGCCGCGCGCCCACGCTCACGCGCAAGCTCAAGGAGGCGATCACCGCGCTGAAGATCGAGGCCGTCTACAGCAAGCCGCAGATCCTCGAGACCTACCTGAACACGGTGCCCTTCCTCTACAACGCCTATGGCGTGGAGATGGCCGCACGCACCTATTTCGACAAGTCGGCCGACCAGCTCGACGTGCTCGACAGCGCCACCCTGGTGGGCATGCTCAAGGGCAACAGCTACTACAACCCGGTGATCAATCCCGAGCGTGCGCTGCAGCGGCGCAACACGGTGCTCGGGCAGATGGTCAAGTACGGCAAGCTGACGCCGGCGCAGTTCGCGGTGCTGCAGAAGAAGCCCCTGCGCATCGACTTCGAGCGGCAGAAGGAGCCGCCCGGCCCGGCGCCGCATTTCGCGCAGCAGTTGCGCAAATGGCTGATCGGCTGGGCCGACCGCAACGACTACAACATCTACTCGGATGGGCTGATCGTCAGGACCACGATCGATTCGCGCATGCAGTCGATGGCCACCGCGGCGCTCAAGCTGCAGGCCAACCAGCTGCAGGGCATCGCCAACGGCGCCTGGAATTCGGGCAGCGGCTGCGCGTTCGGCAGCCCGCTGTTCCAGACCTTCATCCGCGAGACGCCCGAGTACAAGGCCGCGCGCGACGGCGGCGCCGACGATGCCGCCGCGCTGAAGGCGCTCGGCAAGCAGCGCGAGTTCCTGCGCGATCTCTGCAAGGCCAAGGCCGACGTGCAGGCCGGCTTCATGGCGATCGACCCGCGCGACGGCGCGATCCGCGCCTGGGTCGGCAGCCGCGACTTCGGCACCGAGCCCTTCGACCATGTGCAGCAGGCACGCCGGCAGCCGGGTTCGACCTTCAAGGCCTTCGTCTACGGCGCCGCCTTCGCCGACGGCGCCAAGCCCACCGATACCTTCATCGACCAGCCGGTGGAGATCCCGCTCAAGGGCGGCGAGATCTGGCGCCCCGACGACGCCGAGACGCCCACCGGCAAGCCGATGACGCTGGCCGACGCGCTGGCCTATTCGCGCAACCGCATCACCGCGCAGCTGATGCAGCAGGTCGGGCCGGTCAAGGTGGCGCGGCTCGCGCGCGAGATGGGGGTGCGCGACAGCACGCTGGAGGCGGTGCCCTCGCTGGCGCTGGGCACCAGCCCCGTCACGCTCAAGGAGATGGTGTCGGCCTACGCGACCATCGCCAACCTCGGCAGCTATGTGGAGCCGCGCATGGTGACCCGCATCGAGGATCGCGACGGCAACGTGCTGGCCGAGTTCATGCCGGCGCCGCCGGAACGCACGCTGTCCACCTCGGCCTCGCGCACGCTGGTGGAGGCGCTGCGCGGCGTGATCAATCGCGGCACCGGCTCGGCGATCCGCTCGCGCTTCGGGATCCGCGCCGACGTGGCCGGCAAGACCGGCACCACCCAGGGCAATACCGACGGCTGGTTCATCCTGATGCAGCCGCAACTGGTGGCGGGCGCCTGGGTCGGCTTCGACGACGGCCGCGTCACGCTCGGCGATACCTGGGGGCAGGGCGCGCGCAGCGCCTTGCCGATGGTCGGCGATTTCTACCAGCGCGTGTTCCGCGCCAAGCTGATCGACGCGCGTGTGAAATTCGATACCGAAGCGCCGCCGGGTTTCTTCGATACCTTGCGTGGCAAGCTCGACGACTGGATCGCCTATCTGTTCCCGTCCAAGCCGGAGAAGCCGGCCGTGCCGCAGAAGCCGCGCGCGCCGGCACCAGCCCCGGCGCCGAGCGAGGCGGAGCAGGCGGCCAGTGCCGCGAGCGCCGCCTCGGCGGCGGCCGCGGCCGAGGCGGCTTCGGATCCGCTCGGCGCGTTCCTGAAGGGCGGCGGCGCGGCGGGCGGCCATGCCGCGTCGGGCGTGGATACCTTCAGTGCCTCGGCGCCGCCGCTGCTGCCTTCGGCGCCGGCCGGCGGCGGTAATCACGGCAGTGGCAACGGCGGCGCGAGCGGCGGCGGGCAGGACAACGGCCTGCCGAGCGAGCCGCCGGCCGAATCGCCGACGCCCACGCCGGATACGCCGTCGACGGGTAGCGGCAACGGGCAATAAGCGAATGCCGCGAATGGCTTCCCCGTCACGATGAACTGATGGCCTGGTCGCGGCCTGACTGGCTTTGGAAAAGCGATCAGAGAGTCCGGACCCTAATCAATCAGACGTATCCAAATTTCATGATTTGAGTCGGTTGGGTCAACAACTTGGCAGTTGTTGACAGCTATCTTTCGTTGCTTCGATAAGCTCGCGTCCAATAACCACCGCAATGGACGCAGGCCACGTCGAAGAGCATGAACAAGAATGCGCATCGCCTGGTGTATTCCAGGCTTCGGGGTATGGTGGTGGCCGTCGCCGAGACGACCACGGCCGAGGGCAAATCCGCAAGCGGCGAGGCGCGGCGGGTCAAGCGATCGTCAGACATGCGCGCTGCCGCGGTGCTGGCCGCCTCGGCGGTGGCGGGTGTTCTGTCGACGCCGGTCCAGGCGCAAATAGTCGGGGCCGGGCCGAGCGCGCCGGCGGTGATCCAGACGCCGAACGGGCTGCCGCAAGTCAATATCAACAAGCCAGGCGGCAGCGGTGTGTCGGTCAACACCTACAACCAGTTCGACGTGCAGAAGGCCGGCGCGATCCTGAACAACTCGGCCACCATGGTCCAGACCCAGCTTGGCGGATGGATCAACGGCAACCCGAACTTCGGGCCGAACGATGCGGCGCGCATCATCGTCAACCAGGTCAATAGCCCGAACCCCTCCCAGATCCGCGGCGCGCTGGAGATTGCAGGCGCCCGCGCGGAGCTTGTGCTGGCGAATCCCTCGGGTATCTATCTCGATGGCGCGGGCTTCATCAATACCAGCCGCGCGACCCTGACCACGGGCCTGCCGTTCTACGGCCCCGACGGCTCGCTGGCTGGCTACAACGTCAACCGCGGCTTCGTGACCGTTGCCGGGGCGGGTCTCAATGCCTCGAATCTCGATCAGGTCGACATCATTTCCCGCGCCGTGCAGGCCAATGCGGCGATCTACGCGAAGAATCTGAACGTGATCGCCGGCACGAACCAGGTCAATCACGACACGCTCGCCGCGACGCCGATCGCCAGTGACGTTCCTGCTCCCGCTGTCGCGATTGATGTGGCCCAGTTGGGCGGCATGTATGCCAACAGGGTGTTTTTGGTGGGCAACTCGGCAGGCGTGGGTGTCGCGAACGCAGGGACGATCGCGGCGCAGGCAGGCGATCTGACGCTGCAATCGAATGGCCGTCTGGTGCTCACGGGCAAGACGACGGCGAGCGGCAACCTCGCGCTGTCGGCTGCAGACGGGATACAGAACAGCGGTACGACTTACGCTCGGCAGTCGCTGTCGGCCAGTATCGGCACCGATCTCACGAACAGCGGGACACTGGCGGCACAGCAGAATACGAGCGTTAATGCCGGCAGCGTCAATTCAACCGGCACGCTCGGCGCGGGCGTGAACAACGACGGGGCGGTCGGCCATGGCGGCGACCTGAACCTGACGGCCTCCGGCCAGTTGAGCGCAACCGGCCAGAATGCTGCCGGTGGCAATGCGTCACTGACCGGTGCCAGTGTGAATCTCGCCGGCAGCCAGACGACAGCAAACGGCAATCTGTCGCTGACCGCGACAGCCGGCGACGTGAACCTGTCGAGCGCGACGACCAGCGCACAAGGTACGGTCAACGCGAAGGCTTCCGGCACGGTGATCAACGACCACGGCAGCGTGTCGAGCGGCGGCAGCATGACATTGACGGGTGCCAACCTGTCGAACCACGGCGGTACGATCACGCAGTATGGATCGTCGACGATGGGGATGAACGTCAGCGGCACGCTCGATAACTCGGCCTCCGGCGTGATCCAGACCAACGCCACCGACCTGACGCTCACGCCGGCCGAGCTGGACAACGCGAGCGGCACCATTACGCACGGCGGGATCGGTACGTTGACGATCGCTCCCGGCACGGGAGCCAATGCGGGCGCCGGTGCGCTGAACAACGCGTCGGGCAGCATCGTGACGAAGGGACAAGCCATTGTCCAAGCGGCTGGCTGGAACAACGCGGGCGGTATTCTCGCCGCGCAATGGGGCATCGACGCGACCATATCGGGCCACTTGAACAATGCGCAGGGGTTGCTTCGTTCTGACGCGTCGCTGTCGTTGACGAATGGCGGTGCCCTGTCGAATCAAGGTGGCCAGATCAGCTCGACGCACGACTTATCGATCGCCGCGGCCACGCTGCAAGGCGGCGGCACCTACAGCGCGACGCATGACGCCTACGTGCATCTCCAAGGCGACTACACGGTAGCGTCCGATACCCAGTTCAATGTCGGCCACGACCTCGCTTTCACCTTGCCCGGCACCTTCACGAACAACGCGAGCCTGCAGTCGGTCAACATGCTGAGCGTCGACGCAGGCAACATCGTCAATGCAGGCGCCTTGACGGCCGGCGGCTTGCTGCACACGCAGTCGACCAACCTGACCAATACCGGCGCGCTGGTGGGCGCCAGCGCCTCGCTGAACGCGACGAATACGATCTCCAACCTCGGGCCGACCGCGCTGATCGGTGCGTCGGACAGCAACGGCACGCTCGACATCCTCGCGCACGCCATCGAGAACCACGACGACACGACCACGACCGACTCGATGGCGACGATAGCCATCTTCGGCATGGGCAAGGTCGTGCTGGCGGGCGGCAAGGACGCGAGTGGCAGCTATACGAACGCCGCGCTCGTCAATAACGTGTCGGCCCTGATCCAGTCCGACGGCGACATGGAATTGCATGCGGACAAGGTAACGAGCACGCGCCGCGTGATGAAGGCGTCCACCAGTCAGATCGACCCGGCATCGCTCGCGCAATTCGGCATCAGCATGGTTGGATGCGCGGCAGTCGACATGACGGCGTGCTCCGGCCGGGACGTGGGCTGGGTCGATTTGAGCAAGCCCGAGGTGCAAGCGCTTTTTCTGGACTTCCCGGGGGGAGTCCCTACCGTTCCTCCCCATGGCGGACAATGGAACAGCAGTTATCAGAAGACCACGTACTACGCGGACAGCGCGACAGCGACGACCGTAACGGACCTCAGCCCGGCCGCCCAGATCGTGTCGGGCGGCAAGATCGATGCGTCGTCGGTCGGTACGCTGCAAAACTACTGGAGCAACATCGCGGCGGTCGGCGACATCAAGATGCCCGCCCGCTACGACGCCGACGGCTGGGCGGCGTCCGGCCAGAAACTGCCGGGCGTGACGGTCTCCTATTCGGGGCAATACCACTACAACAACTACGACAACACCGAGCACGACTGGCAACTGCCGTTCGGCAACGCGCCGTTCGTGACGGGGCGCCCGGGCGGCTACACACAGGCGGCGCCAGCCTCCCTCAAGGACTACACGCTGCCGGGCTATTTTTCGACGCTGAGTTCGAACGGCACGATCTCGGGCACGGGCGCCAGCGTCAATAACACGGCCGGTAACGCATCGATTCCGCCGCTCGGCCTGCTGCCGGGGCAATCGGTGCCGGGACTCACGCCGAACGACCTGAACGGTAACGCGAGCGGCGCGAAATCGGGGGCATCGTCGGTGCACGGCGCGCCGTCCGCGCCGGTCGATCCGATCCTTGCCAGCGCGACGGCACTGAACGTCCTGAACAACCTCGCCATTCCTCAGGGTGGCTTGTTCAAGCCCACCGCCGCGCCGAACGCGAGCTATGTGATCGAGACGAACCCGGCGTTCGCGAACCAGAAGAACTTCATCTCCAGCGACTACTTCTTCAGTCAGATCGGTGTCGACCTGACGCATATCCCGAATCGCCTGGGCGACGGCTTCTACGAGCAGCAACTGGTACGCAATCAGGTGACATCGCTGACCGGCAAGGCGGTGCTCGGACCGTACGCGGACCTGCAGACGATGTATGAATCGCTGATGGCGGCCGGCGCCGATCTGTCGAAGTCGCTCGATTTGCCGATCGGCGCGAGCCTGTCGGCCGATCAGGTCGCTAAGCTGACCAGCAACGTGGTCCTGATGGAAACGCGCGTGGTCGACGGCCAGTCGGTGCTGGTGCCGGTCGTGTATCTGGCGCAGGCCAGCCAGCAGAACATGAATGGCCCGCTGATCGCCGCAACCAACATCGATCTCCAGAACGCGCAGTCGTTCACGAACAGCGGCACGATCAAGGCGGACAATACGCTGGCGATCCAGGGCAAGCAGATCGACAACGCATTCGGCGCGCTGCAAGGCGGCGGACTGATGTCGCTTTCGACCGAGAACAACATCGATCTGACATCGGCGAACGTGAAGGCCGGCAGCCTGCAATTGGACGTGGGCAGGGACCTGATTCTCGACACGGCGACGAAGACGAACACGCGCGTGAGCCGGGACGGCGCGACGAGCGTGGTGACGACGCTCGGGCCGACCGCCAAACTCGACGTTGCGGGCGATGCTTCGATCACGACCGGTGGCAACTTCCAGCAGAACGCGGGCGACCTGTCCGTCGGCGGTAATCTCGGCATGAATGTCGGCGGCAACTGGGATCTCAGTGCCGTGCAGACCGGCGAGCACAAGATCGTGCAGCGAGCCAATGGTGTGTCGAATACTGACATCAACAAGGTGACCGGTAGTTCGGTCAGCGTCGGTGGACAATCGAATGTCGTCGTGGGTGGTGATCTGACGGCAAAGGGCGCGCAGATCGACCTCGGGCAAGGTGGGACGCTTGCTGCCAAGGGCAACGTAATGCTCGGCGCGGCGAGCGCGACGTCGACCGTGAACAGCAACAGTTCGGGCAGCGACAGTCACGGCAGCTATGCCGAGACGCTGCACACGTCCGACCAGGCACTGACCGGCACGACGCTGAAGGGAGGCGACACGGTCAATATCGTGTCGGGCAAGGATATTACGCTCTCCGGCAGCGCGATTAGCCTCGACAAAGGCAATGCAAACCTGCTGGCCGCCGGCGACGTGAACGTCGGTGCGGCAATGGAGACGCACGAACTCAACTCACATGAAACGCATAGCCACAGCAATGTGGTGAGTGGTTCCAAGGTCGCGAGTGGAGTCGATCAGACGGCGACCTACAGCCAGGGCAGCATGATTTCGGCGGATGGTGTGACGGTCACGAGCGGTCGGGACATCAACGTGACGGGCAGTAACATCGTCGGTACAAACGACGTGTCGCTGTCAGCTGCGCGGGACGTGAACATCAAGACCTCGCAGGACACGATCCAATCGTCGACCTACTTCGACAAGAAGGAAACTGGCCTCATGTCGAACGGCGGACTGTCGGTGTCTGTAGGCTCGCGTTCGAACTCTGATAAGCAGCAGTCTTCATCGGTCACGAACAATGGAAGTGTGATCGGCGCGCTGAACGGCAATTTGACGGTGAGTGCAGGCAACGATCTGCACGCGACCGGCAGCATCCTGCATGCGGGCAACGACGTGAATCTTGCCGGCAAGACCGTGAAGATAGATGCCGCGACGGATACGTCAAACTTTGCAGAGCAGCAGCAGTTTCGTCAGGCTGGCGTGACGGTGGGCGTGACGAATCCGGTCGTGGCGGCGGTGCAGACAGGTCGACAGATGACGAACGCTGCGCAAAGCGTGAGCGGCGATCCGCGCTTGATTGCGCTGGCAGCGGCTACGACGGGCCTTGCGGCGAAAAACACCTATGACTCGCTGAAGCAGATGGGCGGCGACCCGGTGAAAGCCGCGACAAGCGTCGGGATCAACGTATCCGTTGGCGCGAGCAAGAACGACAGCCAGATGCAGGCACAGTCGAGCACGGCGGTGGGAAGTACCGTGTCGGCGGGCCGCAACGTCACCATCGCTGCCGCCGGCGCGGGGAAGGACAGCAATCTCGACGTGATCGGCAGCACGATTTCGGCCGGTAACAACGCGAAATTGGCCGCCGAAGGCAACGTGAACCTGCAGGCGGCGGAAAACACCAGTAGCCAGCACAGCACGAACAGTGGGGCAAGCGCCTCGGTGGGCGTGTCGTTCACCGTCGGTGACAAGAGTGGGGTAGCGTTCACGGCGGGCGTCTCTGGTAATCGCGGTAACGCGGACGGCGATTCGTCGACGTGGACGAATACGCATGTGAGCGCAGGCAACGAGCTCGCAATCCAGTCGGGCGGCGATACAAATCTGAAGGGGGCGGTCGCATCAGGCAAGCAGGTTGTTGCCGATATCGGCGGTAACCTGAACATCGAGAGTCTGCAGGACAAGGATCACTACGATTCGAAGCAGCAGAGTGCTGGCATTTCAGCGAGCGTATGTGCGCCGCCGCTCTGCACCGGGAAGTCGAGCGTGGCGGGCAGCATTGGCGAAACGAAGATGAACAGCGATTACGCGAGCGTGATCGAGCAATCGGGGATCAAGGCGGGCGATGGCGGCTTCCAGGTCGATGTGAAGGGCAACACCGATCTCAAGGGCGGTGTGGTCGCGAGCAGTGACAAGGCGGTGCAGGACAACCTGAACAAGCTGACGACCAGCACGCTCACCCATAGCGACATCGAGAACCATGCATCGTACGACGCATCGTCGGTCGGACTCTCGGGCGGCTACGGGGGCTCCATCGGGAAGGATCAGAAAGGCACGGCGACCAACGTGAATCCGGTGCCGGGGACGACGCTGCCGAAGGGGGACGGCGGATTGCAGGTAGCGCCGCCGGTCGCGCTCAGTGCGTCGGGCGATGCCAATTCGACCACGAAGAGCGGTATCAGCGGTGGGGCCATTACGATCGCCGATGGTGCGAAACAGCAGCAATTGACGGGGCAGACGGCTGCTGAAGCGGTCTCAAGCATCAATCGCGATACGTCAAATACCGGGAGTGCACTTGCGCCGATTTTCGACAAGGACAAGATTCAGGCCGGCTTCGACATTACGAGCCAGTTCATCAATCAGGCCGGGACATTCATCGCGAATCGCGCGGCCGAAGCGGACGCTGCGAAAGCCGCGGCGAACAACTCGAATCTGACGCCGGAACAGCGCGCTGCGGCCCAGCAGCGCGCCGACGAGCTGAGCGCGAACTGGGGACCCAACGGCACGTATCGTCAGGTGCTGACGGCCCTGTCGGTTGCCGCGGGCGGCAATGTGACAGGTGGCCTCGGCCAATTCGCGCAGAACGCCACAGTGGCCTACCTGCAAGAGCTGGGCACGAACCAGGTGAAGCAGATTGCCGACAACCTCGGCAGCGAAGAAGCGCGTGCGGCGCTTCACACGATTGCGGGATGTGCCGGCGCGGTTGCGAGCAGCCAGAGCTGCAGTGCGGGGGCGATGGGCGCGGCGACCAGCTCCGTGCTCGGGAGTCTGCTCGCGCCGTCGGTGAACTTGTCCGCATCCGAGCGCGAAGCGCGCGACAATCTGGTGGCCAGCTTGGTTGCCGGCGTCGCGGCGGTGTCGGGCCAGAATGTGGCAACGGCGACCGGTGCGGGCAAAATCGAGGTGGAGAACAATCAGGTCTCGCCGATGGCGCCGGCGCCGGCCTGGCTCGCTGGATTCAAGTTACCGGGGTACAAGGGCGAGCAGTCTGGTAAGGGCGACGGGGTGATCGCTGATCCCGCCACGGCGCTCGATTCAACGATCAAACCGACCGGATCGTTGATCTATCCGATGCCGGACGCGAAGACGGTGGGCGACTGGATTACGGCGATCATTCCGGATCACGCGAAGGGGTTGATAGACTACATCACGACGGCGGTCAAGGGTGGGGATACGCCAGTAATTGACGATGGCAAGCAGGGCAAGCATCAGCCGGATCACAATAACTTCATTCCGGGACGAAGCGAATTGTCATACCCTGATCCTCAAAAGCTTGTGGACGACTATGCAGGAACTGGGCAGCCCGCAAATAATGTCGCGCCTGGCCAGCCGGGCTATCGAGAGCGCGTGAACTTCGGGAAAGTTATTGGAAACTACGTTGATCCGGTTGCAGGCGAAAAGATGCCTACAACGAACGGTATTATTCACTACAGTAAGGACGGGGTTCATATTGTTCCCGGGAGGCCCCAATGATTAACGAGTTTCGAATTCGACTGTTGCTGGCACTGCAATCAGCTCTACTCGGATATGTCAGCGCAAATATTCGAGCCGTGAGCTGTGCCGCTGAAGGTGAAGATATAACGGTCCAAGTGGTGTTTGATGGGCCGATAGCCGACAGCGATCGGGATGCCATGGATGAGGTTGGATCTGAATTGGCATCGCACTTTGAGCATGGGTTGGTCGATATGCAATGCATTCGGATCGATGTGCCGCAGCTGTTTCGTGATAGTTCGTTAGAACTGCATGTCTATCAACGAAAGGAATGATTCATAGAGTGCAGAACCCCTGGAGCAATCAGGCGGCCAGCGCAACTGGTGAAGCGGTGTCGCGCCGGATCAGCGACTACGCGGACAAGATAATGAAGGAGGCCGCGGCGAACGGTGACAAGGCTGGCGGGCGGTAACGCGGTAGGCGGCACAGCCGGCGCGGCGATTGCGTCGATTGCCTCGGATAGCTTGAACTGTAATCACCTCGACGGCCAGTTCAATCCAGTCACATGACAAGTGCACCATCCAAAAAAACGCCGTTCAGCGAAGCGACTGAACGGCATCAAGACATCTATTTTTCATCGCCGAACCACCCGTCTCAGCCTTCCCCCTCACCTTCCCCCACCGGCACAGCCATCCGCGCCCTCACGCGCTTGCGGATCTCCGAATCGAGGATCAGCCGCCCGCGCAGCTTGCCCTTCATGCGTTTCACGTGCTTGGGCGCCTCGGTCATGTGCTCCACCATCAGCGCGCGCACCTTCTCCACATCACGCGCCCGCGCCGCCTCGGTGATGGCGCGATGGATCGACACGTTGGCCTCGCCGAAACGCTTGTGCTCGGCCAGCGGCGTGTCGTTCCGGAATTCGATCAACTGCCGGATCATCTCGTTGATCAGCTCGCAGGTGAAGCGCAGGAACGGGTTCGGGTTGGCCGATGCGAGGATGTCGTGGAAGGTCATGTCCTCCTGCCGCTGGCGCACCAGGTTGCCGCGATCGTGCGGCCCGGCCGCGCCGTCGCAACAGGCGATGTTGGCCTCCAGCGCGGCGAAGTCGCGCTCGGTCAGGTGCGGTACCGCGCCGGCCGCCAGCTCCGGCTCCAGCAGCTTGCGCACCGTGTAGATATCGTCGATCGACACGTCCTTGAAGAACAGGTAGTTCTGCAGCAGCTGCAAGGTGCGGTCGAGCGGCACCTCCACCACCATCCCGCCGCCGCCGGGGCCGGTGGTCACCTTGATGAGCCCCTGCACCTCGAGCGACTTCAGCGCCTCGCGCACGGTGCTCTTGCTGACCGAATAGAGCTGCTGCAGCTCGGCTTCGCGCGGCAGCCGATCGCCCGGCTTCAGGTCCTTCTCGGTGATCAGCCGCTTGATTTCCTCGGCGACCAGATCCGCGCGCTTCTGCTGCTTGATCTCGACCGCGACAGCCGCTTTCGCTCGCTCCATGCCCATCTTCCTGACTCCCTTCCTGTTCTGGCGGCGCCTGCCGGCCGCGTTGCGCGCGGTGGCGGTGGCGGTGGCCGGTTCGCGGTAGCGAATTTTGCCTGATTGACAGTGGATTTTGACATACCTAGGATCATGTTCATCCTATTTATCATGATAAATAGGATGAACCGATGGCCGCCCGAGCGAGGCGGCCCGAGCGATCGGCAGCCGGCCGGCTCGCGAGCGTCCATCCCCGAAGGAGCATCGACTTGAATCGCCGTGAACTGTTGAAACTGGCCGCCGCGTCGGCCATGCCGGGTGCGCTCGGCGCCCTTGCCTCCCGTGCCGCGTTCGCCGCCGGCGCGCCGCTCGAGCTGGCCTGCCCGGTGCCGATGTCGGGCCCGTTCGCGGCCAACGGCAAGTACGCCGACCTCGGCATGAAGCTGGCCGTGCAGCAATACGGCCAGGTGCTCGGCTCGCCGCTGTCCTACGTCACGCTCGACACCGAGGGCAAGCCGGCCACGGCGGTGCGCCGGGTGCAGGAAGTCGCGCAGCAGAAGGGCGTGCGCTACTTCGCGGGCGGCATCCTGTCCTCGGAATCGCTGGCGATGGGCAAGGAGGTGGAGAAGGCCGGCGGCGTGTTCATCACCACCGCGGGCGCCGACGAGATCACCGGCAAGGACTGCAACAGCGCCACCTTCCGCTGGTCGGTGCCGACCTTCGGCGCGATCGAGCAGACCGTGCGCCCGCTGATCAAGATGCTGCCGAACGCGAAGCGCTGGTACACCATCACGCCGCAATACGTGTTCGGCGAAGGCCTGCTGTCGGCCGCCAAGGCGATCTTCCAGGAAGCCGGCATCCAGCACGTCGGCAACAGCTATCACTCGCTGGCCGAGAAGGAATTCAGCGGCTACCTGACCAACGCCGTCGCCGCCAAGCCCGACGTGCTGCTGATCCTGAACTTCGGCTCGCAGTCCTCGGACACGCTGCGCCAGGCGGTCAGCTTCGGCATGAAGCGCAACTGCACGATCCTGATGGCCTGGGCCTCGGGCCTGGAGCAGTTCGAGACGCTCGGCGCGGATCTCTGCGACGGCGTGTATTTCGGCGCGCAGTATTGGCACGGCATCGATTCGCCGCTCAATCGCGATCTCGTCAAGCGCGCCAACGCGACCTTCCACGCCAACCCGAACTACAGCCTGGCCGGCTCCTACATCTGCACCAAGATCCTGCTCGACGGCATGCTCAAGGCCGGCACCACCGATCCGAAGAAGGTGATCGCCACGCTGGAGGGCATGAAGTACGACGGCCTCACCGGCCCCGAGGAAGTGCGCCGCGCCGATCACCAGGTGCTGAAGAACTACTACCTGCTCAAGGGCAAGGCGAAGAACCGCATGAAGAACGCCGACGACTACGCCGACATCGTCAGCTCCGGCCAGTCCTTCCTGGCCGCCGACAAGACCGGCTGCAAGCTCGGCTGACCGGCCAACGCGACGACGGAGGCGCCCGGCGCCTCCTTTCCTTTCCGCGGATCCTTCCTGCCATGAATGTCTATCTGCTGCAGATCGTCAACGGCATCGGCGTCGGGATGCTGTACTTCCTGCTCGCCGTCGGCCTGTCGATCGTGTTCGGCCTGCTGCGCTTCGTGAATTTCGCGCACGGCGCCTTCTACCTGCTGGGCGCCTACTTCTGCTACCAGGCGCTGCAATGGGAAGCGAACTTCTGGGTCGCGCTGCTGCTGGTGCCGCTCGCGGTGGGCGCCTTCGCCTGGCTGGTCGAGAAGCTGGTGCTGCGCCACGTCTACGCGCAGGCCCATGAATTCCACATCCTCGTCACGGTCGGCCTCGCGCTGGTGCTGCAGGAATGCGCGATCCTCATCTGGGGCCCGCTCGGCGACAACGTGCCGGTGCCGGCCTCGCTCGACGGCGTGGTGATCTGGGGCAGCTTCGTCTATCCGAAGTACCGGCTGTTCGTGATCGGCTTCACCGCGGTGCTGGCCGCGCTGCTCTGGTGGCTGCTGGAAGGCACGCGACTGGGCAGCACGGTGCGCGCCGGCAGCGAGGCGGCCGAGATGGTGTCCCTGCTCGGCATCAACGTGTCGCGCGTGTTCAGCCTGGTGTTCGCGCTGGGCGCCGCCACCGCCGCGCTGGCCGGCGTGCTGGCCGCGCCGATCCGCGGCGTCGATCCCTTCATGGGCATCGAGGCGCTCGGCGTCGCCTTCGTGGTGGTGGTGGTCGGCGGCATGGGCAACTTCCTCGGCGCGCTGGTGGGCGGCCTGCTGGTCGGCATCGTGCAGAGCGTGATGAGCACGCTGTGGCCCGAGGGCGCGCGGCTGATGATCTACGTGGCGATGGCGGCCGTGCTGCTGCTGCGTCCCAACGGCTTGCTCGGGAGGGCCGCATGATCGATGGTTCGAAACCGCTGGTGGCCGCGCCGCGCCAGGACGAGGCGGCCGACATGGCCGTCGACGGCGCCGCTGCGCGCGGCATCTGGCGCCGCCATTACGAGACCTGGCTGGCGATCGCGGTGGCCTGCGCGCTGCCGCTGGCGCTGAATTCCGGCTCGCTGGCCACCGAGGTGCTGGTCTATGCGCTGGCCGCCCTCGGCTGCAACCTGCTGCTCGGCTACACGGGCCTGCTCTCGTTCGGCCAGGGCATCTTCTTCGGCCTGGGCAGCTACACCGCCGGCATCGTGCTGACGCGCTTCGCGCTGCCCCTGCCGCTCGCGCTGGCGGCGGCCGTCGCGATCGGCGCGCTGGCCGCCGCCGTGGTGGGCTGGTTCTCGATCCGCCAGCGCGGCACCTACTTCGTGATGCTGACGCTGGCCTTCGGGCAGTTGTTCTACTTCCTCGCCTACACCACGCCGGATCTCACCGGCGGCGACAACGGCCTGCTCGACATCCCGCGCCCGGCGCTGTCGATCGCCGGCCACACGCTGCTGCCGCTGGCCACGCCCTGGCAGTTCTACGGCTTCGTGGCGGTGCTGTTCGTGGCGGCGTTCTGGCTGCTGCGGCGCGTGACGCTGTCGGTGTTCGGCCGCACCTTGCTGGCGATTCGCGACAACGAGGCACGCGCCGCCGCGGTCGGCTACGACGTGCCGCGCTTCAAGCTGCTGGCCTTCGTGCTGTCGGGCGCGGTGACGGGCCTGGCCGGCGCGCTGCATGCGCTGATGACGGGCATCGCGCCGCTGTCCAACATCGACTACCACACCAGCGAGATGATCCTGGTGACCACCGTGATCGGCGGCACCGGCAAGCTGTTCGCCTCGGTGCTGGGCGCGGTGTTCTACGTGCTGTTCTCGGACTGGCTCTCGACGCTGTGGCCGCGCTGGCTGCTGCTGCTCGGCCTGGTGCTGATCGCCGTGAGCCTGTTCATGCAGCGCGGCCTGTGGGGGCTGGGCGAACGCATCGTGGCTGCGCTGCGCGGTCGCAAGGATCAAGGGAGGCAGGCATGAGCGAGGCGATTCTCGAGGCGAGCGGCATCGTCAAGCGCTACGGCAAGTTCACCGCGCTGGGCGGCGTGGACCTGCGCATCGCGCCGCGCACCGTGCATTCGGTGATCGGCCCCAACGGCGCCGGCAAGACCACGCTGTTCCATGTGCTGACCGGCACCGTGCCGATCAGCGCGGGCCGCATCCTGTTCGACGGCGCCGACGTCACGCGCGAGCCCGACCACCGCCGCGTGCGGCGCGGCATCGCGCGCTCGTTCCAGGTCACCAGCCTGTTCCCGAACCTGTCGGTGCGCGAGAACCTGCGCATCGCCGCGCAGGGCGTCGAGGCGCGCCGCGCCTTCAACGCCTGGACGCCGCCGCGCGGCGCGCTCGCGCAACGCGAGACGATCGACGCGGTGATCGAGCGGCTGGCGCTGCAGCGCTTCGCCGGCAGCGCCGCCAGCGCGCTCTCGCACGGCCAGCAGCGGCGGCTGGAGGTCGGCATGGCGCTGGCCGCGAAGCCGCGCGCGATCTTCCTCGACGAGCCCACCTCGGGGATGGGCATCGACGACCTGGACGACATGAAGACGCTGATCCGCGGCCTGCGCGACGACTACACGGTGGTGCTGATCGAGCACAACATGGGGATCGTGATGGACATCTCGGACACCATCACGGTGATGCAGCAGGGCCGCGTGCTGGTGGAGGGCAAGCCCGACGCGATCCGCGCCGACGAGCGGGTGCGCCGCGCCTATCTCGGCAACATGATCACGGGAGGCCGCGCATGATGCTCGAACTCGACGCGGTGCACGGCTACTACGGCAAGAGCCACGTGCTGCAGGGCGTGTCGATGACGATCGGCGAGGGCGAGACGGTCACCCTGCTGGGCCGCAACGGCGCCGGCAAGTCCACCACGCTGAAGGTGATCGCCGGGGTGGTGGCGCCGCGCCAGGGCCGCGTGAGCTTCGACGGCGCCGCGCTGGCCGGCCTCGCGCCGCATCGGATCGCCGCGCGCGGGGTGTGCTTCGTGCCCGAGCATCGCGGCATCTTCCGGCTGCTGACGGTGGAGGAGAACCTGCGGCTGGGCGCGCGGCGCGATTCGCCGTGGCAACTGGAGGACATCTACCGGATCTTCCCGCGCCTGAAGGAGCGTCGCCGCAACGGCGGCGCGCAGCTCTCGGGCGGCGAGCAGCAGATGCTGGCGATCGGCCGCGCGCTGATGAACCGGCCGCGCCTGTTGATGCTCGACGAGCCGGTCGAGGGCCTGGCGCCGGTGATCGTCGAGGAGATCGTGGCCCAGCTCAAGCTGATCAAGGCGGCCGGCGTGGCGATCCTGCTGGTCGAGCAGAACCTGGAGGTCTGCACCCAGCTGGCCGATCGCCATTACGTGATCGAGCAGGGCGCGATCGTCTACCAGGGCGACAACGCGGCCTTTCTCGCGGACCAGTCGGTGCGCGACCGTTACCTGGGCGTCGGCGTCGCCTGAGCGACGCCGCCCCGCCAACCGAGGACACATCGATGCAAGTTCTGGATACCCCCCGCGGCGCGCGCGAGGACGCCGCGCCGGCCCTGCGCGTGAACGGCGCGCGGCTGTGGGACAGCCTGATGCAGCTCGCGCGGATCGGCGCGACCGACAAGGGCGGCGTGTGCCGCCTCGCGCTGACCGAGCTCGACCGGCTCGCGCGCGACCGCTTCTCGGCCTGGGCGCGAGAGATCGGCTGCACGGTGCGCGTGGATGCGATCGGCAACGTGTTCGCGCGCCGCGCCGGCCTGCGCGAGGACCTGCCGCCCGTGATGACGGGCAGCCATATCGACACCCAGCCCACCGGCGGCAAGTTCGACGGCAACTACGGCGTGCTGGCCGGGCTGGAGGTGCTGCGCACCCTGGCCGACGCGGGCCTGCGCACGCTCGCGCCGCTCGAGGTGGCGGTCTGGACCAACGAGGAGGGCTCGCGCTTCGTGCCGGTGATGATGGGCTCGGGCGTGTTCGCCGGGGCCTTCACGCTCGATCACGCGCTCGACCAGCGCGACCGCGAGGGCGTGTCGGTGCGCGAGGCGCTGGCCGCGATCGGTTATGCCGGCGAGGCCGCCGGCTCGCATCCGGTGGGCGCCTATTTCGAGGCGCATATCGAGCAGGGGCCGGTGCTGGAGGCCAACCAGACCACCATCGGCGTGGTGCGGGCCGCGCTCGGCCAGCGCTGGTACGACGTGACGATCCACGGCATGGAGGCGCATGCCGGCCCGACGCCGATGGAGCTGCGCCGCGACGCGCTGCTGCCGGCCGCCGCGTTGATCGCCGCGGTCAACCGCATCGCGCGTTCGCACGCGCCGCATGCGCGCGGCACGGTGGGCTGGGTCGACGTGCATCCGAACTCGCGCAACGTGATCCCGGGCCGCGTGACGCTGACCGTCGACCTGCGCGCGCCCGACGACGCCACCCTGAGCGCGATGGACGCCGCGCTGCGCGAAGCCTGCGCGCAGGCCGGCGCCGAGGCGGCGATGACCATCGACGTGGAGCAGGTGGTGTATTTCCCGCCGCAGCCCTTCGACGCGAAGCTGGTGGGCGCGGTGCGCGAGGGCGCGGCGCGGCTCGGGCTGTCGGCGATGGACATCGTCAGCGGCGCCGGCCACGACGCGGTGTACCTGGCGCGCGTGGCGCCGGCCGCGATGATCTTCGTGCCCTGCAAGGACGGCATCAGCCACAACGAGATCGAGGACGCGAGCCCCGAGCACCTGGAAGCCGGCTGCAACGTGCTGCTTCACGCGATGCTCGAGGCCGCGGGCCTGGCCCGGGCCGGGGCGGCCGCCGGCATGGAGGGCGCGTGATGCGGATCCTGATCGCGCGGATGAACCACGAGACCAATACCTTCTCGCCGGTGCCCACGCCGCTGGCCGCGTTCGGCGCGAACGGGCCGAGCTACGGCGCCGAGGCCTATCGCGACAACAAGGGCATGCGCACCGCGATGGCGGCCTTCATCGACGCGGCCGAGGCGGCCGGCGCCGAGCTGGTCACGCCGATCTCGGCCGGCGCGAACCCGAGCGGGCCGGTGGCGGCCGAGGCCTATGCCGCGATCTGCGAGGCGATCGTGGCCGCCGCGCCGGGCTGCGACGCGGTGATGCTCGACCTGCACGGCGCGATGGTGGCTGAGAGCACGCCCGACGGCGAGGGCGAACTGCTGGCGCGCGTGCGTGCCGCTCTGCCGGGCGTGCCGATCGCCGTCGCGCTGGACCTGCACGGCAACGTCACGCAGGCGATGATCGACCACGCCGACATCATCGTCAGCTTCAAGACCTATCCGCACGTCGACATGTACGAGACCGGCGAGCACGCGGCGCGGCTGCTGTTCTACACGCTCAACGGCCGAGCCCGGCCGGTGCTGGCCTGGCGGCGGCCGCCGCTGCTCAGCTCGACGCTGCGCAGCGCCACCGCCGAGGGCGCGATGCAGCGCGCGGTGGCGGCGGCGCGCGCGGCCGAGGCCGGGGGCATGCTGGCGGTGTCGATCCTGGCCGGCTTCTCGCTGGCCGATATCGCGGCGCCCTGCATCAGCGTGGTGGTGGTCGGCGACGGCGACGCGGCGCAGGCCGAGGCGGTGGCCGCGCGGATCGCCGCCGCGATCTGGGACGAGCGCGACGCCTTCGTCTACCGCAGCCCGCCGCTGGCCGAGTCGGTGGCCGAGGCGCTGGCGCTCGCGCGGGGCGCCGAGAAACCGGTGCTGCTGCTCGACCACGGCGACAACTGCATGTCGGGCGGCACCTGCGACACCATGGATCTGCTCGAGGCCGCGCTGGCGCAGGGGCTCGACGGCCTCGTCAGCGGGCCGCTCTGCGATCCCGAGGCGGTGGCGCTGCTCGTCGAGGGCGGCGTCGGCGCGAGCGTCACGCTGCCGGTCGGCAACAAGCGGCCGGCGCGCGACGGCTCGCAACGCGCGCCCTTCATGGCGCGCGGCACGGTGCTGGCGCTCACCGACGGCGAATACACCATCACCGGGCCGACCTATACCGGCCAGCGCGCGCACATGGGCCGCGCGGCCGTGCTCGACATCGGCGCGGCGGTGCTGGTGATCACCGAGCGCACCCACGAGCCCTGGGATCTGGGCGTGTTCGAGAGCGTCGGCGTCGATCCGCGCCGCGCGCGCTTCCTGCTGCTGAAGTCGCGCATGTACTGCCGGCCGGTGTTCGTGCCGATCTCGGCGGGCCTGGTCGAATGCGACAGCCGCGGCGTGACCGGTTCGGATTACGGATTGTTCGACTACCGGCATCTCGATCGGCCGGTCTATCCGCTCGACGCGGATACCGGCTGGGCGGCGCGCTGAGCCTCGCCCGCCGGGCCGGCGCCGTTTCGCGGCCGGCCCGGCAGGCCCTCCCTCAAGACGAGGTCGCGCCGCCGCGCGCGACATTCTCCTTGCCCTTCAGCGTCTGCGCGGCCAGCACGCCCGCCAGCGCGATGCCCCCGCCCACCAGGTGATAGGCCTGCAGCGATTCGCCGAGCCAGCCGATCGCGAGCAGCGCCGTGGCCACCGGCAGCAAATTCATGAACATCGCGCAGCGGCTCGGCCCGAGCCGGCGCACGCCTTCCAGCCAGAGCGCCGGCAGCACCACCGAGGCCAGCCCGCCCGCGTAGAGGATCAGCGGCAGGCTGGCGCGCGTCGGCACCGCCGCGCCGTGCGGCAGCCGCAACATCATCGGCACCATGCAGACCGCCGCGGCGCAGGCCTGCGCCAGGGTCGACTGCCAGACCGGCAGGGCGATCCGCCAGCGCTTGAGCAGCACGCCATAAAGCGCGTAGGCCGCCGCCGCGCCGATCATCAGCAGGTCGCCCGGCTGCACGCCGCGCGCCAGCAGGCCTTGCGGCGCGCCGCGCGTGATCAGCCAGACCACCCCCGCCAGCGAGACCAGCCCGCCCGCCACCATGCCCGGCGCCGGCGTCTCGCCGAGCAGGACCGAGCCGAGCGCCATCGTCATCAGCGGCACCAGGGCGGTGATGATCGCCATGTTGGTGGCGCTGGTGGTCTTGGCGGCCTCGTAGGACAGGCTCTGGAACAGCGCCATCGCCAGGAAGCCGAGCAGGGCCAGCTTCGGCCATTGCGCGACGATCGCCGCGCGATTGCGCCAGGCCGGGCGCAGCGTGAAGCTGCACATCAGCGCGATCGCGAGCAGCAGGCGATAGAAGGTGATCGCGGACGGATCGATGGCGCTGGCCGACAGCTTGGAGACGGCGACATTGCCGGCCCACAGCAGGATCGCGCCGAGCGGGAAGAGGAAGGCGGGTGGTTTCATCGAGGCACTCCGGCATGACGGAAAACGGATCGCCATCGTGCGGCGCGCCGGGCGCGGCTGTCTGACGCCACCTGGGCAGATGTTGTCGCGAAACGGCCAGGCGATGCTCGAAAGCGCGCTTCGCCGTGGCGCGGGCCTGTTTGAAAACCCACGCCCGGCAAGGCTTCTCACCGCCCCGAATAGTTTTTCTTGCCGGCCCCGCCAGATCTTCTCGTTCGACGCGTCCGGGCCCCGGCGACGATAGTTGAGCCAACGGGAAGCGACACGGCTCCCGCCGAGACGAACCCTCTCAACCGACTCAAAGGAGCATCATCATGAAGCTGGCAAACAAGGTGGCAGTGATCACGGGCGGCACCTCGGGCATCGGCCTGGAAGCCGCGAAGCTGTTTCGCGACGAAGGCGCGAAGGTCGTGGTGTTCGGCACCAACGAAGCGCGCCTGAAGGACGCCGAGCGCGAATTGGGCGCCCAGGCCACCGCGCTGTGCGTCGACCTGCGCGACCCGGCGCAGATCGATCGGGCGATCGCCGAAGTGGTCGAAACCCACGGCCGGATCGACGTGGTCTATGCCAACGCCGGCGCGGGCAAGGCCGCGCCGCTCGAAGCGGTCACGGCGGAGCAGATCGAGGAACAGTTCTCGCTGAACGTGACGGGCCTGTTCTTCACGATCCAGAAGGCGGCGCCGCATCTGGTGGACGGCGCCAGCGTGGTGGTCACCACCTCGTTCCTCAACGAGGTCGGCACGCCGGGCCTGTCGATCCTGTCGGCGACCAAGGCCGCGGTGCGCTCGCTGGTGCGTTCGCTCGGCGCCGAACTCGCGCCGCGCGGCATCCGCGTCAATGCGGTGAGCCCCGGCCCGATCGACACGCCCTTCGCCACCAAGATGGGGATTCCCGAAGCCGACCTGAAGAAGTCGGGCGAGGCGCTGGCCGCCGCCGTGCCGCTCAAGCGGATCGGCTCGGCGGCGGAAGTCGCGAAGGCGGCGCTGTTCCTCGCCAGCGACGACGCGTCCTACGTGACGGGCGCCGAATTGGTGGTCGACGGCGGGCTGTCGCAGATCTGAGGTCGGTGGCGATCCGGCGAGCGCAAGGCGCGCGCCGATCGGCCCGCGCCTCGAACGAGAAAAGCCGGTCCACCTGGACCGGCTTTTTCACATCCGATGTATCGCCCCGGGCAGCGGCTTCGACGCATCAGGCCTTCTGCCGCGCCCGATACGCGGCCACCTTCATACGGTTGCCGCACAAGGCCATGCTGCACCAGCGGCGTCGATGCGACTTGGTGCGGTCATGGAACATCAGCGTACAGTCCTCGCACTCGCATTTGCGCACCAGCCCGAAGTCGGCTTCGGCCAGCAGCCTGGCCAGCGCCTCGGCCACCGGCAGCAGCGCGGCGGTCGCGTTCAGGTCGGTGCGGCGCGACACCAGCTCGGGTTCGCCGCCCTTTTTCCATTGCAGCTCCAGGTGATGGCTGCCCGAGGCGAGCACGCGGTTCAGCGCGGCCGGGTCGCCCCATTTGCCTTCCTGGCGCTTCTCGACCAACTGGCGCGCCGCGTCGCGCAGCGCCAGCGCCGCCTCGCGCAGGCCGGCCGGGGCCGGGCCCGCATGGCCGGCCGGCAACGCGCCGGCTTGCCTGAGCCAGTCGATCACGCTGGCGTCGCTGGCCAGCACGTCGGTGCGCGCCTCGCCGACGCCGTAGCGTGTGTTGATGAAATCGAGGGCGAGATCGTCGCCTATGAACAGGGCCGTCGAGCCGCCGGCCGGGCTTGCGGTGCTCATCCTGAACTCCCGGAAAGTCGATGGACGGATTGTAACTCATAAAAAATCTGTTGACAGGTTACTCGTGCGCTACGTAACCTTTAAAAGCGATGTTGACGGTTACAGAGGGTGCGAGGCGCCCGCCGGCCGGCACACGGATCTTTCGACCAACGGAGGTTTTGCCATGAAGATCAAGCAGGTATTGATGGGTGCGCTGATGACGTTCGGCGTGGTGGAAGGGCTGGCGGGCGGCGCGGCGGCACAGGCCGCGACGACGATGGCGGCGAGCGCGGCGGCCGCGCCGGTGGTGAGCCACCACTACGTGCAGGTCGACGACGTGAAGGTGTTCTACCGCGAGGCCGGCAACCCGTCGGCGCCCACCATCCTGCTGCTGCACGGCTTCCCGACCTCGTCCTTCATGTATCGCGAGCTGATCCCGCGCCTGGCCGACCGCTATCACGTGATCGCGCCGGACCTGCCGGGCTTCGGCTTCACGCAGAGCCCCGATCGCGCGCATTACGCCTACACCTTCGATCATCTCGCGCAGACCATCGACCACTTCACCGAAACCCTGCATCTCGACAAGTACGCGCTGCAGGTGTTCGACTACGGCGCGCCGGTGGGCTGGCGCCTGGCGGTGGCGCATCCGGAGCGCGTGACGGCGATCGTCACGCAGAACGGCAATGCCTATGTGGAGGGCCTGAGCGACGGCTGGAACCCGATCCAGAAGTACTGGAAGGATCCCTCGCAGGAAAACCGCGATGCGCTGCGCGCGTTCCTCAAGCCCGAGGCGATCAAGTGGCAATACACCCATGGCGTGAAGGACCCGGACCAGGTCGCGCCCGAGGCGTACACGCTGGACGCCGCCTTCGTCGCGCGCCCCGGCAACGACGAGATCCAGCTCGACCTGTTCGGCGACTACGCGAGCAACGTGGCGCGCTACCCGGAATTCCAGGCCTACTTCCGCAAGTACCAGCCGCCGGTGCTGGCCGTGTGGGGCAAGAACGATCCGTTCTTCCTGCCGCCGGGCGCGGAAGCCTTCAAGCGCGACCTGCCGAAGGCCGAGGTGCATTTCTACGATACCGGCCACTTCGCGCTGGAAACCAACATCGCCGACATCGCGCCGGTGATCCACCACTTCCTCGACCGCAACGTGCCGCGCCGTTGAACGCGTGAGGCGATGACGAAGCAATGAAGCGGGACGCGGCACGTCGAGCGATCGGCGTGCCGCGTTCTGTCGTACCTGCGCGCCGATTGACCGGCCCGGAAGCCGCTGCCAGAATCCATCGCACTGCCGGTACCCGGTCACGAGCGGATCATGCGAGCCCCGAACAACCTGAATGCCCTGCGCGCCTTCGAGGCGGTGGCTCGGCACCTGAGCTACCCGGCCGCGGCGGCCGAGCTGAACGTGACGCCGGCCGCGGTCGGGCAGTTGATTCGCGGGCTGGAGAGCTATCTGGACGTGGAGCTGTTCCATCGCGCCTCGTCAGGCCCGTCGCGGCTGACGCTGACCGATGCCGCGCGCGCGGCGCTGCCCGAACTGCAGGGCGGCTTCGACCTGCTGTCCACGGCGGTCGAGCGGCTGCGCGCGAGCAAGTCGCGGATCGTGTTCACCGTGACGGTGCCGCCGGCCTTCGCCGATTGCTGGCTGCTTTGGCGGGTCGAGTCGTTCCAGGTCCAGCATCCCTATTACGACCTGCGTATCGACATGAGCCGGCACCTGGTCGATCTGACCGCCGAACGCGTCGACGTGGCGATCCGCTATGGCGCCGGCAACTGGCCCGACCTGGCGTCCACCTACCTGTTGCGCGACGATTTCTTCCCGGTCTGCAGCCCTGCGCTGCTCGAAGGCGAGCATGCGCTGACCAGCCCCGCCGAGCTGCGCCATCACCGGCTGATCCACGACACCTCGATGAGCGACTTCGGCGTGTTCCCGACCTGGCGCTCGTGGCTGCGCAAGGCCGGCTACGCGAACCAGGTCGACTGCGATCGCGGCCTGCAGCTCAACGATTCCTCGTCGGCCTACCAGGCCGCGATCTCGGGCAACGGCGTCGCGCTGGGCCGCACCACCCTGGTCGAGCGCGACCTGGCCGAGGGGCGGCTGGTGAAACCGTTCGATACCGTGCAGACCTGCGAGCTGGCCTACTACCTCGTGCATCGCAAGGGGCGCGAGAACGAGGCGCCGGTGGTGGCGTTCCGCGAGTGGCTGCTCGCCGAGGTGGGCGCCTAGCGAGCGGCCGTCGTTGCGCGCGCCGGCTCCACGGCGCCTGCGGCCAGGCGCTTCACGTCATTGCGCGGGCCGCTTAGCCCGCGTCGCGCTCGTCCAGCCAGGCCAGCACGGCGCGTGCCGCGGCGCCCGCCGAGGCCGGGTTCTGCCCGGTGACGAGATTGCCCTCCACCACCACGAATTCGCTCCACGGCGCACCGGCCTCGAATTCGGCGCCGGCCGCGCGCAGCCGGTCCTCCAGCAGCCAGGGCGCGTTCGCGGCGAGCCCCGTCTGGGTTTCCTCGGCGTTCGAGAAGCCGGTCAGCCGGCGGCCGCGGAACGCCCAGGCGGCGGCGTCGCCGGCCGCGAGCAGGGCGGCCTGGCCATGGCAGACCGCAGCCACCAGCTTGCCGGGATCGGCGATCGCGGCGGCCAGCAGGCGGCCCGCGTCGGCGTCGACGGCCAGGTCCTGCATCGGCCCGTGGCCGCCCGGCACGAACACCGCGTCGAAGCCGCCCAGCTCGATCTGCGCCAGCGGGCGCGGCGCGCGCAGCGTGTCGGCCTGCGTGTCGAGATAGGCCGCGAGCGCGGCGACCTTGGCCGCATCGCCGTGATTGACCTCGATCGACAGGCTAAGCGCATCGACCACGGCCGGCTTGCCGCCCGGCGTGGCGACCGTGATCGCGCAGCCGGCCGCCGTCAGCGCCTGGTGCGGCGCGACGAATTCCTCGGCCCAGAAGCCGGTCGGGCGCTGGCTGCCGTCCTTTTGTGTCCAGGCCGTGGCGGCCGATAGAATCATCAGAATGTTTCGCATGGTGTGTCCTGTGCTGGCGCCTCGCGAGCTGGCGAGGCGCCGTTGATGGGCGGGCGGTCCGTGGCCGGGCCGCCGTCGATCGAGACGCGCGTTCGATGGCCCGCACTTTGCGCGCCGGCCGGCCCGGACGTAAATGAAGCGAACACGATTTCTCAATTCCGGTCGACGGAACGGCATGCCGCCGTCGCCGCGATCCTTCCAGGGAGCAGGCAATGAATCGGCTCGAAGCGCTGCGCGTGTTTCGCGTGGCGGCCAGCGCGCTGAACTTCCGCGAGGCCGCCACGCGCCTCGGCGTCTCGCCGCAGGTGATCACGCGCGTGATCGGGCAGCTCGAGGCCGAGCTGGGCGAGCCGCTGTTCCATCGCAGCACGCGCGGCGTGCGCCTGAGCGCGTTCGGCGCGAGCCTCGCCGAGCAAGCGGCGCAGGCGATCGCCGGCATCGACCGGATCTTCGAGACGCGCGAGGCCGGCGAGCCCGAGGCGATCGAGGGCGTGGTGCGGATCGCGGCGCCCGGCGTGCTGGGCCGGCGCTGGGTGGTGCGCGCGCTGGCGCCGCTGCTCGCGGCGCATGCGGGGCTGGCGATCGACGTGCGGCTTTCGGAGGTGGTCGCCGACGTGGTCGACGAGCAGATCGACGTGGGCGTGCGGATCGGGCCGATGCGCGACAGCGGCCTGGTGGCGCGGGCGGTGTCGAGCGCCTCGCTGCACTTCGCCGCCGCGCCGGGCCTTGTCGAACGCTGCCGGCCGCACGATCGGCCGAGCCTGCTGGCGGCGCCGGCCGTGCTGATGATCGACCGCAATTCGGGCCGCCCCTGGCCCTGGATGTTCGCCGACGGCCAGCACGCGATGCCCGCGCGCGCGGTGCTGACCACCGACGATCCCGAGGCCGAATGCGAGGCGGTGCTGAGCGGCATCGGCATCGGGCAACTGCCGGGCCACCTGGCCTTGCCGCATCTGCGCGAGGGCCGGCTGGTGCCGCTGCTGGAGGACTTGCGGCCCGCGCCCTCGACGATCTACGTCTACCGCACGCGGCGCCTGCCGGTGCCGCCGCGGGTGCGGATCGTGTACGACGCGCTCTGCGAGGCGCTCGATGCCTGCGAGGGACCGGTGCCGCTGCCGGCTGGCTAGCGCGGCACGCGGCAGCGAGGGCTTTGGGGGCGTCGCGCCGCGCGGCTTACTTGCGCGGCTTGCCCTTCGAGGCCTGCTTCGACCAATAAGGGAACTCGTCCTCGTGCACCTCGAAGTCGAGTTCGGAGACGCGCCGCTGCATGTGCTCCTGCGCGTCGGCCACGGCGCGGTTGTAGATCGCCGGGCCGACCTCGTCCAGGAAGAAGGCCAGCAGCGCGCCGGCCGTGACGTTGCCGATCGGCTCCTCCATGTTCTGCTCGAAATAGCGCTGGAGGGAGGCGATCGCCTGGGCGCGGTCTTCCTTGGTCAGTTCGATGCTCATGCGGGCTCGCGGCGGTGAGAGGCGGGAGCGGACGATCTTAGCGCATGCCGCGCGCGAGCCGGTTCGTCGCTCAGGCCGCCGCCGACGACGCGATGCCCAGCTCTTGCGCGCAAGCTTCCAGCGGCTCGCCCACATGCTGCCGCACGAACTCGACGAAGCGCTTGATGCGCGCATCGACGAACTGCCGCGACGAATACATCACGAACACATTGCGCCGCCAGGTGTGATAACCGGGCAGCACGCGCTGCAGGCGGCCCGCGCGCAGCGCGTCGAGCGCCGCGTAGCCGGCCAGCAGGCCGATCCCCGCGCCGGCCTCCAGCGCGGTGCCCATCGCCTCCATGTCGTTGACGCTGAAGTGCGGGCCGGTGGGGTGGAACACGGTCTCGCCGCCCGCGCCCTCCAGCTGCCAGACGTCGGGCGCGTAGTCGACCGTGCCGAGCAGCACGCAGCGATGGTCGATCAGGTCCTCGGGCCGCTCGGGCGCTGGATGCGCGGCCAGGTAGGCGGGCGAGGCGGCCAGCACGCAGTGGCTGGTGCCGATCCGCTGGCTCACGTAGGCCGAATCGGGCAGGGCGCGGGCGATCACGATCGAGATGTCGAGCTGGTCCTCGAGCAGGTTCGGCATGCGCTGCGACAGCCGCAGGTCGACGGTGACCTGCGGGAAGGCCTCGCGATAGGCCAGCACCGCACGCGTCACCAGCTCGCGCCCCAGCCCCGGCACGCAATGCACGCGCAGCAGGCCGCGCGGCTCCAGCAGTGCGTCGCGCGCCTCGGCCTCGGCATGTTCGAGATCGGCGAGGATCGCCGCGCTGCGTTCGTAGAAGCGCCGGCCGGCGTCGGTGATGGTCAGGCGCCGCGTCGAGCGATGCAGCAGGCGCGTGTCCAGCGCCTCCTCCAGCGTCGAGACGGCGCGCGAGATGTTGCCGACCGTGGTGTCGAGATGGTTCGCCACGGCGGTGAAGCTGCCCATCTCGACCACCTTGGCGAATACCGACATGTTGTGGAACTTGTCCATCGACGCTCCCGCTTGCGGTTGAGGAACACGCGGAGCCGGCCTTCAGGCACGAGGCCGGCCCGCGAGCCAGCATGATGGATTCGGCTCGGGGTTCCGGCAAGCCGTTTGCCCCGCTTTATTCTGCTGTGCCAGACAAGACTGTTTCCCTTTCGAACGGCTAACCCGCGGCGGCCGGCCTCCCTAGACTTGGCTCCATGGTTCGGCGCCGCCGCGTGACGGCGGCACCGGACCGACGACGTTTTCGCGAACCGCGCGCCGATCGATCGCCAGACGAATCGATCCGGACAACTGAATGGAGCCTGTGATGACGCATCCCGCCTACGAACCGCTGCACCTGTTCATCGACGGCCAGTGGCTGTCGGCCGAGGGCCGCGATACCGCGGCCGTGATCAACCCCGCCGACGGCGGCGAGATCGGCCGCGTGCCGCTGGCCAGCGCGGCCGATCTGGATCGCGCCCTCGCCGCGACCGAGGCGGCCTTCGCGGCCTGGCGCCGCGCGGTGCCGGCCGAGCGGGCGCGCGTGCTCAAGCGCGCGGCCGAATTGATCCGCGAGCGCGCCGAACGGATCTCGACCCTGCTCACGCTGGAGGAAGGCAAGCCGCTGGCCGAGGCGCGCGACGAGGTGCTGCGCGCGGCCGAATATTTCGAGTGGTTCGCCGAGGAGGCGCGCCGCATCGACGGCCGCGTGGTGCCGTCCAACCGTCCCGGCGTGCAGCAGCTCGTCAAGCGCCAGCCGATCGGGCCGGTGGCCGCCTTCACGCCCTGGAACTTCCCGGCGATTACCCCCTCGCGCAAGCTGTCGGCGGCGCTGGCCGCGGGCTGCAGCGTGATCCTCAAGCCCGGCGAGGAAAGCCCCGCCACCGCGCTGGCCCTGGCGCGCGCGCTGGACGACGCGGGCCTGCCCAAGGGCGTGCTGCAGGTGGTGTTCGGCGTGCCCGACGAGGTGTCGCGCCGGCTGATCGCCTCGCCCGTGATCCGCAAGGTGACCTTCACCGGCTCGGGGCCGATCGGGCGCCTGCTGTCGGCGCGCGCGGCCGAGGGCGTCAAGCCGATCACGCTGGAGCTGGGCGGCCATGGCCCGGTGCTGGTGTTCGACGACGCCGATGTCGAGCGCGCGGCCGTGGAGGGTGCCGCGAACCGCTTTCGCGGCACCGGCCAGGTCTGCATCTCGTCGACACGCTTCCTGGTCCAGCGCGGCGCGTATGCCGCGTTCGCCGAGCGCTTCGCGCAGGCGGCGCGCGCGCTGAAGGTGGGCGACGGCCTCGCGCCCGGCACCCAGGTCGGGCCGCTGGCCAATGCGCGGCAGCTCGCCAAGATCGAGGCGCTGGTGGCCGACGCGCTGGAACGCGGCGCCACGCTGCTGGCGGGCGGCCGCCGCATCGAGGGCGAGGGTTTCTTCTTCGAGCCGACCGTGCTGGCCGACGTGCCGCCCGAGGCGCGCGTGATGCACGAGGAGCCGTTCGGCCCGATCGCGGTGCTGATGCCCTTCGACACGCTGGAAGACGGCCTGGCCGAGGCCAACCGCCTGCCTTACGGCTTGTCCGCCTATGCATTCACCGCCAGCGCGCGCACCGCGCTCGACGTCGGCGACGGGCTGGAGGCCGGCATGATCGGCATCAACCAGTACCGGATCGTCGCGACCGAGCTGCCGTTCGGCGGGCTCAAGGAAAGCGGGCACGGCTCCGAAGGCGGCGCCGAGGGCATCGAGCCCTACCTGACCCGCAAGTTCATCAGCCAGGCCTGAGCGGCCCGCGAAACCCTTCAACCATCGAACCGGGAAACCCGATCATGAAAGCGATTGTCTTCAAGGAATTCGGCGACGCCGAGGTGCTGCAACTCGACGAGGTGCCGGCGCCCGAGCTGCGCGCGACCGACCTGCTGGTGCGCGTGCGCGCGGCCGGCGTCAACCGCGCCGATCTCACCCATCGGCGCGGCGGCTACGGCCGGCCCGACTTCGGCGATTCGACGCTGATGGGGCTGGAGATCGCCGGCGAGGTGATCGCCATCGGCGAGCAAACGAGCGGCTATCGCGTCGGCGATCGCGTGATGGGCGTGGTGGGCGGCGGCGCCTACGCCGAGATCGCGCGCATCGACTACCGGATGGCGATGCCGGTGCCGGCCGCGCTCGACGACGTGCACGCGGCCGCGATCCCTGAGGTGTTCGTCACCGCGCACGAGGCGCTGATCCACCTGGGCCGGCTGCAGCGCGGCGATTCGGTGCTGATCCACGCGGCGGCGGGCGGCGTGGGCTCGGCGGCCGTGCAACTGGCCTACGCGAGCGGCGCGAGGATCTTCGCGACGGCCGACGCGCCGAAGCTCGAACGCGTGGTGCAGCTCGGCGCCGATCACGCGATCGACTACCGCGCCGAGGATTTCGGCGAAGTGATCGCGCGGGCCACCGAGGGGCGCGGCGTCGACGTGGTGATCGACTTCATCGGCGCGCCGTATTTCGAGCGCAACCTCGGCGCGCTCGCCCATGGCGGCCGGCTGGTGCAGGTCGGCATCCTCGGCGGCGGCGGCAAGGTCGGCGTCGAGCTGGAGCGGATCCTGTACCGCCATCTGCAGATCCTCGGCACGGTGATGAAATCGCGGCCGCAGGCCGAGAAGCATGCGATGGTGCGGCGCTTCCGCGAGCACTGGCTCGAACGTTTCTCGGGCGGCGCGAGCCTGGAGCCGGTGGTCGACAGCACCTTCCCGCTGGCGCGTGCGGCCGACGCGCATCGCCGGATGGAAAGCTCGGCCAACGTCGGCAAGATCATCCTGACGATGGGCGACGGGGATCTCGTGCCGGCGGCTTGAGTCATCGGCATGGTTTCGGTATCGATGTGCAACTAACGGTCTATCCGGCCGGCGCCCGCCTCGCTGCCGGCGTCGTCCCGGACGTGATGGGCTGCGGTTCGCCACAGCGAGCCGAAGCCCCGCGCGGCAGGGCCGACAGCGAGGCCGGATCGCGCGTCGGGCGCCGGAATTCGTCAGACCGTACAAAGTGGTAGGATTGCCATCGGACCTTTCCGGGATAAAAACGCGACCGCGCGGTGTTCGCCGCGAGCGCGTTTTTTTGTTCCTCGGTCTTCCCGTGCCCGGCCTCGCGCCGGGTTGCCCGTATCGCCCGAATGGAGAATCTGCCATGTCCAAGTGGATCAAGCCTGCCTACACCGACCTGCGCCTCGGTTTCGAAATCACGATGTACATCTCGAATCGTTGATTCGAAGCCCCTCCCAAGGCCATATCTAGCCTCGGTTCGCCGGGGCTATTTTTCTTGTGGCCGGCCGTCGCCCGCTCGCGGCGGCCGGCTCCTCACCGAATTCAGGCATGCACATACAGATCCTCGGCTCCGCGGCCGGCGGCGGCTTTCCGCAATGGAACTGCAACTGCGCGAACTGCGCCGGCTTCCGTGACGGCAGCGTCGAGGCCAAGGCGCGCACCCAATCGTCGATCGCGATCTCCGACGACGGCGTCTCCTGGGTGCTCTGCAACGCCTCGCCCGACATCCGCGCCCAGCTCCAGCAGTTCGCGCCGTTCCAGCCGGGCCGCGCGCTGCGCGACACCGGCATCGCCGCGATCGTGCTGATGGACAGCCAGATCGATCACACCACGGGCCTGCTGAGCCTGCGCGAGGGCTGCCCGCTCGACGTCTGGTGCACCGACATGGTCCACGAGGACCTCAGCACCGGCTTTCCGCTGTTCACCATGCTCTCGCACTGGAACGGCGGGCTGCGCTGGAACCCGGTCGAGCCGGAGCGCGCCTTCACGATCGCCGCCTGCCCGAACCTGCGCTTCACGCCCTTCGTGCTGCAAAGCGCGGCGCCGCCGTATTCGCCGCATCGTCACGATCCGCATCCCGGCGACAACATCGGGCTGGTGATCGAGGACGCGCGCAGCGGCGGCAAGCTGTTCTACGCGCCGGGCCTGGGCGCCGTCGACGAGGCGCTGGCCGCGCGCATGGCGCAGGCCGACTGCCTGCTGGTGGACGGCACGCTCTGGCACGACGACGAGATGCAGCGGCGCGGCGTGGGCACGCGCACCGGCCGCCAGATGGGCCATCTGGCGCAGAGCGGCCCCGGCGGCATGCTCGAGGTGCTCGAGCGCTTCCCCGCGCAGCGCAAGATCCTCACCCATATCAACAACACCAACCCGATCCTCGACGAGCGCTCGCCCGAGCGCGCGGAACTCGCGCGCCGGCAGGTCGAGGTCGCGTTCGACGGCATGCGCATCGATCTCTGATGCCGTCGCGGCGGCGCGCGGCGCGGGTTTGCCGCCCGCCGCCGCGCCGCGTTTTGCTGCGCCACTCCCGCGGGCCCGCCCGTATCGAAACCGGAATGCAAGCCATCATGAGCCAGACCGCCCTGAGTCCCGAGCAGTTCGAGCAGGCATTGCGCGCCAAAGGCGCCTACTACCATATCCATCACCCGTATCACGTCGCGATGTACGAAGGCCGCGCCACGCGCGAGCAGATCCAGGGCTGGGTGGCCAACCGCTTCTACTACCAGGTCAACATCCCGATGAAGGACGCGGCGATCCTCGCCAACTGTCCCGATCGCGAAGTGCGCCGCCAGTGGATCCAGCGCCTGCTCGACCACGACGGCGCGCCCGGCGAGGACGGCGGCATCGAGGCCTGGCTGCGCCTGGGGCAGGCCGTCGGGCTCGATCCCGAGCAACTGCGCTCGCAGGAGCTGGTGCTGCCGGGCGTGCGTTTTGCTGTCGACGCCTATGTCAACTTCGCGCGCCGCGCGAGCTGGCAGGAAGCGGCCAGCAGCTCGCTGACCGAGCTGTTCGCGCCGCAGATCCATCAATCGCGGCTCGATACCTGGCCGCGCCACTATCCCTGGATCGACCCGGGCGGCTACGAATACTTCCGCTCGCGGCTGGGCCAGGCCCGCCGCGACGTCGAGCACGGCCTGCAGATCACGCTCCAGCACTACACGACGTTCGAATCGCAGCAGCGTATGCTGGAGATCCTGCAGTTCAAGCTCGACATCCTGTGGACCATGCTCGATGCCATGTCGATGGCCTACGAGTTGAATCGTCCGCCCTATCACACCGTCACCGCCGATCGCGTCTGGCACAAGGGAATCGCGCTATGAGTTTCGACCGACAACGCACGCCGGCCTGGCGCCGCGGTTATCGCTTCCAGTTCGAGCCGGCGCAGGACGCGCACGTGCTGCTCTATCCCGAAGGCATGATCAAGCTGAATGAAAGCGCGGCCGCGATCGGCGCGCTGATCGACGGCCAGCGCAGCGTGGCGGCCATCGTCGCCGAACTCGACGCGCAGTTCCCGGGCGTGCCCGAGCTCGGCGAGGACGTCGAGCAGTTCATGCTGGTCGCGCTCGACAAGCACTGGATCGAGCTGGCCTGATGAACGAGGTCATCGACAGCGCGGCGGCCGTGGCGGCCGGCACGCAGGCCAGCCCGGCGGCATCGCCGGCCCCGGCCGCGCCCGTCGGGCTGCCGCTGTGGCTGCTCGCGGAAGTGACCTATCGCTGCCCGCTGCAGTGCCCGTATTGCTCCAACCCGCTCGACTTCGCGCGGCAGGGCGAGGAACTGGGCACCGCCGACTGGGTGCGCGTGATGGGCGAGGCGCGCGCGATGGGCGCCGCGCAGATCGGCTTCTCGGGCGGCGAACCGCTGGTGCGCCCCGACCTGCCCGAGCTGATCGCCGAGGCGCGCCGGCTCGGCTACTACACCAACCTGATCACCTCCGGGATCGGCCTGGACGAAGCCAAGCTCGACGCCTTCGAGCGCGCCGGGCTCGACCACATCCAGATCAGCTTCCAGTCCAGCGACGAGCAGGTCAACAACATGCTGGCGGGCTCGGACAAGGCCTTCGCGCACAAGCTGGCGATGGCGCGCGCGGTGAAGGCGCATGGTTATCCGATGGTGCTGAACTTCGTCACGCACCGCTACAACATCGATCACATCGACCGCATCATCGAGCTGTGCATCGCGCTCGAGGCGGATTTCGTCGAGCTGGCGACCTGCCAGTTCTACGGCTGGGCCTACCTGAACCGCGAGGCGCTGCTGCCCACCCGCGAGCAGCTCGCGCGGGCCGAGCGCATCACCAACGACTACCGCGAGAAGCTGGCCGCGCAAAACCATCCCTGCAAGCTGATCTTCGTCACGCCCGATTACTACGAGGAACGGCCCAAGGCCTGCATGAGCGGCTGGGGCAGCATCTTCCTGACCGTCACGCCCGACGGCACGGCGCTGCCCTGCCACGGCGCGCGGCAGTTGCCGATCGCGTTCCCGAACGTGCGCGAGCACGACCTGCGCCACATCTGGTACGACTCGTTCGGCTTCAACCGCTTCCGCGGCGAGGACTGGATGCCCGAGCCCTGCCGCTCCTGCGACGAGAAGCAGAAGGATTTCGGCGGCTGCCGCTGCCAGGCCTACATGCTGACCGGCGATGCCGCGAACGCGGACCCGGTTTGCGGCAAGTCGCCCTATCACCCGGTGATCCTGCGCGCGCGCGACGAAGCCGTGCAGCCCCGGCCGACCACCTCCCATCCGCTGATCTTCCGCAATGTCAAGGAATCCCGCCGACTCAAGCCATGACGCGCCGCGGGCGCGCCTCACCGCCGACGAGGCCGTGGCCGCCGGCCGCGACTTCGTCGAACTGCAGGCCGGCCCGGCCGGCGTGTTCTGGACCGAGTACGACCCGGCCGACGCGATGTGCCGGATCTGGCGCGCGCGCGACGGCGTGATCGAGGCCGTCAGCCCCGACGGTTTCAGCGCGCGCGGCCGCGTCTACGAATACGGCGGCGGCGCGTTCTGCCTGGCCGGCGAGCAGGTGGTGTTCGTCAACGAGCGCGACCAGCGCATCTACCGCTTCGCGCCCGGCAGCCTGGCCGCGCCCGAGCCGCTCACGGCGGAAGGCTTGCGCTACGGCGCGCTGCGCCACGCGCGCGGGCGGATCCTGGCCGTCGAGGAGGAGGGCGACACGCATCGGCTGGTCTCGATCGGCCTGCACGACGGCTCGCGCGAGCTGCTGGCCGAGGGCGCCGATTTCTACGCTGCGCCGGTGCTGAGCGCCGACGGCCGGCAACTGGCCTGGATCGAATGGCAGCATCCGCATCAACCCTGGACCGCCACGCGCCTCAAGCTGCGGCGCTACGCGGCCGAGGGCGGCGTGCTCGACGAACGGACCCTCGCGGGCGAGGGCGACGACGAAGCCCTGCAGCAGCCCGGCTTCGACGCCGAGGGCCGGCTGGTGTGCCTAAGCGATCGCGCGGGCTTCTGGCAGCCGTGGCGGCTGGAGGGCGAGCGCCTGGTGGCGCTGCCGGCCGAGGCCGGCGATCACGCGGGCGCGCCCTGGCAGCTCGGCGCGTCGAGCTGGCTGCCGCTGGCGGGCGGCGAACTGTTCGCGACCTGGTTCGACGAAGGTTGGGGCCGGCTCGGCCTGCGCGCGGCCGACGGCACGCTGACGCGGATCGCGCCGGAATACAGCCTGTTCCAGCAACTGGCCGCCGACGAGACGCATTGCTACTGCCTCGCCGCCTCGCCCGAATGCCCGGCCGCGATCCTCGCGATCGACCGGCGCGATCGTCGTGTCGAGGTATTGCGCGAGGTCGCGCCGCTGGTGCCGGTCGAGCGGATCACGCAGCCGCTGCCGCTGCGCTTTCGCAGCGGCGATCGCGACGCCCATGGCTACCTCTACCTGCCCGCCGCGGAGCAGGCGGCGAGCGACGGCGCGTCCGCCGAGCCGCCGCCGGTGGTGGTGTTCGTGCATGGCGGCCCGACCTCGGTCAGCCATCCCGTGTTCAGCCCACGCTTCGAATACTGGGTGCAGCGCGGCTTCGCGATCGCGCTGCTCAACTACCGCGGCAGCAGCGGCTACGGCCGCGTGTTCCGCCAGGCGCTGCACCTGACCTGGGGCGTGGCCGACGTCGACGATGCCTGCGCGCTGGTCGAGCACCTGGCGGCGCAGGGCCTGGTGGACGCGCGGCGCGCCTTCATCCGCGGCGGCAGCGCGGGCGGCTACACGGCGCTCTGCGCGCTGGCGTTCCGTGACGTGTTCCGCGGCGGCGCGAGCCTGTATGGCGTGAGCGATCCCCTGCAGCTCGACGCGCATACGCACAAGTTCGAGGCGCGCTACCTGCGCTGGCTGATCGGCGATCCGGTGGCCGATCGCGAGCGCTACCTGGCGCGCACGCCGCTGGTTCATGCCGACCAGATCCGCGCGCCGGTGGTGTTCTTCCAGGGCGAGCTCGACGCGGTGGTCACGCCCGACCAGACGCGCAGCATGGCCGAGGCGCTCGACGCGAACGGCGTGCCGAACGAGGTGCACTACTACGCCGACGAGCGCCACGGCTTCCGGCGCGCGGTGAACCAGGCGCATTCGCTCGAGGCCGAGCACGCGTTCTACCGGCGCATCCTCGACGGCGGGATCTGAGCGAGGAAGCACGTCGCCGCAATGAACAAAGGCCGCCCGAGGGCGGCCTTTGCACTGTGCGCGCAGCGGTTCGGGAGAACCGCCTCGGCGGGGACGGCTTAGAAGCGGTGACGCAGGCCGAGGTTGACCATCGTCTGCGAGTTCGTGCCGGCGTAGCCGTACGAGCCGATCGATGCCTGGGCCGCGACCACGTTGCCCGTCACGCTGTCGCGCGTGGTGCCGCTGGCGTGCTGGTAGGCGGCCGTCATGTAGATGTCGGTGCGCTTGGACAGCGTGTAGTCGGCGCCCAGCGAGGCCTGGTGATAGGTGGCCGAGGTGTCGCCGGTGGCCTTGGTGTAGCTGTAGCCGACGCCCAGAAGCAGGGCCGCGGTGGCCTGGTAGTTCAGGAAGCCCTGGCCGGTGTTGTAGCGCTCGTTCTGGCCGAACAGCGAGGAGCCGTCGCGACGGTACTGCGCATTGCTGTAGCCGCCGCCGAAGGTGAAGGCGCCCCACACGTACTGGCCGGCGATGCGGGCGATGCCGATCGAGTGCGCGGTCTGGTAGCCGAGGTTGATCGGGCCGTCGAAGGTGCCGTCCGAGGTGCTCGACCAGGTCGAGCGCGGGCCGAGGTCGGCCGCGGTGTTGGTGGCGTAGTAGTAGCCGCCGGCGACGCTGAGCGGGCCGCCGTTGTACGACAGCGCGGCCGCGTACGACTGCTTCGAGCCGGTCGAGCCGGCCACGCCGCCGAGCGAGTACATCGCCTCGAACTGCACGCCGGCGAACAGCGGCGAGGTGTACTTGACCGCGTTGTCGACGCGGAAGCTGTTGTCGTAGTTGTCGACGTCGCCGGCCGTCGCGAAGGCGCTGCCGAAGTAGTTGTCGGCCGTGATCGGCTGCACCAGGTCGATCAGCGGATCGTACTGGCGGCCCAGCGTGAGCGTGCCGAGGCGGTCGCTGGCGAGGCCCACGAAGGCCTGGCGGCCGAACTCGCGGCCGCCCTGGCCGAGGCCGCCGGTGCTCGGGTTGAAGCCGTTCTCCAACTGGAAGATCGCCTTCAGGCCGCTGCCGAGATCCTCGCTACCCTTGATGCCCCAGCGCGAACCGGCCAGGTTGCCGGCGCTGCTGTTGCCGAGCAGCCAGGAGTTCTTGGCGCCGTCCGCGTGATTGATATAGGTGAGCGACGTGTCGATCAGGCCGTACAGCGTCACGCTCGATTGCGCGTGGGCCGAGCCCATCGCCGCCAGCGAGGCGAGCGACACCATCGTCAATGCGGTGCGTTTCATGTCGGTCAATCTCCTGTAGTGGATGCTGTTGCGTGTGGTGGTTTTGGAGTGACGTGAGACTAACCAGACAGATTTAATTGGCAAAAACGAAATTCAGTCTTGTATCGAAAACAATACAAGCCGATTACGGTGAAAGATTTGTTAACTTATTTGAATTATTCTCGATTTTGTATTAATTGAGCGATGGAGATCGTTTGGGTCGCCATGCTTCGCGTGGAATCGGAAACAATCCTGCCCAAGGATTGAGCAGGAAGGACCTGCGCCAGGATTGATTTTGTTCCTGCAATGATTAATTAACCAAATCGGTTCAATAGGCGGCTGGGAAAGATGATAGTGTGCGTCCACTCGTCCTTACTCTGGTGGGTAGACAGACGAGTCCACGCTTGAGCGGCTTCGGCCGCTCTTTTTTATGCGCGCGCCACCAATTTTCGCAATACTGCATTTCGATTTTTAATCGGAATTCGTATTGCCGATGGAATCGGCTTGAAGCCGGCGTGATTCGTTCGCCGCGCTTGTCGGTCCGCGCCCCGCCGCGCCGCGCCGTTCCGATCCGATCCCGGTTTCCTTTGTGCGCGCTTGCGCCGGCACGACGCCGAAGTGTCAGCCCGAAACGGCATGACAGTGCCTGCCCGGCGCGATCGAACCGTCCCTGTTGCTGCCTGCCGGCTGCGCGATAATCGTCCGCGCACGGGCTGCCCGCCCGCTTGGCCCCTCCCATTCCGGCAACGTGCCCCCAGGACCCAGGATCGTCACCATGTCCGTCGAAGTGCTCTCGAATCTCGGCGTCGCGTTCGCCGTCTACCTGGTCGGCACGGTGTCGCCGGGCCCCGCCAACCTGTCGATCGCCAATACCTCGCTGCATTACGGCCGCAAGCCCGGCTTCGCGATGGCGGCCGGCGTGATCAGCGGCTCGCTGTGCTGGGGCGTGACGGCGGCGGCCGGCATGTCGGCGCTGCTGATGTCGTACCGGCAATGCCTGATCGCGCTGAAGGTGCTGGGCGCGGTCTACCTGCTGTGGCTCGCCTACAAGGCGGTGCGCGGCGCATATTCCAGGCAGGATCCGCTCGCCGCGGCCGCGCCGGCGCGCCGCGATCGCCTGATGCGCTTCTACCTGCAGGGGCTCGGCATCCACCTGACCAATCCCAAGGCGATCCTGACCTGGCTGACCGTCACCTCGCTGGGGCTGTCGCCGCACGCCCCGGTCTGGACCAGCTTCGTGCTGGTTGCCTGCTGCGCGCTGCTGGGCGCGGCGATCTTCGCCGGCTACGCGCTGGCGTTTTCGGCGCGCGCGGCCGGGCCCTTGTTCGCGCGCACGCGCAAGGCCTTCGGCTTGTTCTGCGGGGGGTTTTATTGCGTGCTGGCGGCGGGGTTCATCCGGTCGATCCGCTCGTGAGGGAAGGGCGGCCCGAGACCCGCTCCGTTCTCTTGCATCACGGCATTCGCATTCCTCGCCTCATAAGCATTGCCGATTTCAATGGTTGGTGCCGGCCACGCCCTTCCTTAATCTTGGCGACCAGCCTTGCCGCCCGGCTCGGCATTCTCCGAGGTCGCCATCGATGTCGCATCGTTCCTTCCCGCCGTCCTCGCCCACGCGCCGTCGCGCGCTGCGCTCGCTCACGGGCCTGGCCGGCAGCGCGTTGGCGAGCCTGGCCGCGCCCACGCTGACGCGGGCCGCGCCGGCCGAGGCGGATCTCTCGAACGTCACGCTGGTGCTCGGCGACCAGGCGGGCGGCCTGCGCGCGCTGGCCGAGGCGGCGCGCGTGCTCGACGGCACGCGCTACCGCTTTCGCTGGGCCAACTTCCAGGGCGCCGCGCCCCTGTTCGAGGCGCAGCGCGCCGGCGCCATCGATCTCGCCCCGGCCGGCGACCTGCCGGTGCTGACGGCGGCGCTGGGCGACCCCGACCTGCGCATCGTCGCGACGCGCGCCGGTTCGTCCGCCTCGCTCGGCATCGTGGTGCAGCCCGATTCCGCGGTGCGCAACGTCGCCGACCTGAAGGGCAGGACGGTGGTGGTCTCGTCCGCGTGCGGCAGCATTTCGCAGTACCAACTGTACGGCGCGCTCGAGGAACACGGCCTGTCGCGCACCGACGTGGAGGTGCGCTTCGTGCTGCCGGTCGATGCCTTCGCGGCCTTCGAGTCGAAGCGCATCGATATCTGGGCGACCTTCGATCCTTATTACGGCCACGTGGTGCGACGCGGCGCGCGCGTGCTGCGCGACGGCAGCGGCATCAATTCGGGGCTCGGCTTCCTGACCTCGCCCGCGCCGACCCTGGCCGATCGCGCCAAACGCGCGGCGCTCGCCGACGTGCTCGCCAGGCTCGAACAGGCGGGCCGCTGGGCGCTCGCGCATTCGGCCGACTACGCGAAGGTCTATGCCTCGCTCACGCGCCTGCCGCTCGACGCGGCCAGCGACATCACCGGGCGCGCCTCGGTCGCGCAGCGCGCGGTGACGCCCGCCGACATCGCGACGCTGCAGCGCGTCGCCGATCGCGCGCAACACGATGCGATCCTGCCGGCGCGCGTCGACGTCGCCGCGATCTCGGTACGCGACGTGGCGCGCGGCTGAGGCCTTTCGCGTCTCCGCCTCGTGCGCGACGCGCATCCATTCCCCCGCCGCCGCGACACGCCTCGCGCGCCTTCCCCCGCCCCTCATCGCTTTCCCCTACGCGTTGCTACGTAGCGTGGATACGTAGTTGTGCGCTTGTCCGCGCGGTGCCGAACGCGAACAATACGCGGCAGTGCCGAGCCCCTTGCCGGGCGCGCGCCACCCCCGCCGGTTCGCGTGCAAGACCGCACGCGACGACGTCGAACAATAGCCAGGAGACACCATGAATCGGGCTTCCGGAACCCTGCTCTGGAGCGCGATCGCGCTGCTGGGCGCCTTTGCCTTCGGCACCATCGCGCTCGCGCACGGCGAGCGCATCAGCGCGCTGTGGATCGTGATCGCCGCGGTCTGCGTCTATCTGATCGCCTACCGCTTCTACAGCCGCTTCATCGCCAGCCGCGTGGTGCAGCTCGACGGCCTGCGCATGACGCCGGCGGTCAAGTACAACGACGGCCTCGACTACGTGCCGACCAACAAGTACGTGCTGTTCGGCCATCACTTCGCTGCGATCGCAGGGGCCGGGCCGCTGGTCGGCCCGGTGCTGGCCGCGCAGATGGGCTACACGCCCGGCATGCTGTGGATCCTGGCCGGCGTGGTGTTCGCCGGCGCGGTGCAGGACTTCATCGTGCTGTTCATCTCGACGCGCCGCAACGGCCGCTCGCTCGGCGACCTGGTCAAGATGGAGCTCGGCACGGTGCCGGGCGTGATCGCGCTGTTCGGCGCCTTCCTGATCATGGTGATCATCCTGGCGGTGCTCGCGCTGATCGTGGTGAAGGCGCTGACCAACTCGCCCTGGGGCACCTTCACGGTCGCGGCGACGATTCCGATCGCGATCTTCATGGGCGTCTACACGCGCTACATCCGCCCGGGCCGCATCGGCGAGGTGTCGATCATCGGCTTCGTGCTGCTGATGGCCTCGATCGTCTATGGCCAGCATGTGCACGACACGCCGGCGCTGGCCGCCTGGTTCACCTTCACGGGCACCCAGCTGACCTGGATCCTGATCGGCTACGGTTTCGTGGCTTCGGTGCTGCCGGTCTGGCTGCTGCTCGCGCCGCGCGACTATCTCTCCACCTTCCTCAAGATCGGCACCATCCTGGGCCTGGCGATCGGCATCCTGGTGGTGGCGCCCGAGCTGAAGATGCCGGCCTTCACCAAGTTCGTCGACGGCAGCGGCCCGGTCTGGTCCGGCAACCTGTTCCCGTTCCTGTTCATCACGATCGCCTGCGGCGCGGTATCGGGCTTCCACGCGCTGATCTCGTCGGGCACCACGCCCAAGCTGCTCGACAACGAGAAGAACGCGCGCCTGATCGGCTATGGCGCGATGCTGATGGAATCCTTCGTCGCGATCATGGCGCTGGTGGCCGCGAGCGTGATCGAGCCGGGCATCTACTTCGCGATGAACGCGCCGGCCGCGGTGCTCGGCACCACGCCCGAGGCGGTCGCGCAGACGGTGACGCAATGGGGCTTCATGCTGACGCCCGACATGCTCACGCAGACCGCCAAGGCGGTGGGCGAGACCACCATCATCGCGCGCGCCGGCGGCGCGCCGACGCTGGCGGTCGGCATGGCGCAGATCCTGCACCAGGTGATCGGCGGCCAGGCGATGATGGCCTTCTGGTATCACTTCGCGATCCTGTTCGAGGCGCTGTTCATCCTGACGGCCGTCGACGCGGGCACGCGCGCGGGCCGCTTCATGCTGCAGGACCTGCTGGGCACCTTCCACCCGGCGCTCAAGCGCACCGAATCGCTGCCGGCCAACCTGGTCGCCACCGCGCTGTGCGTGGCCGCCTGGGGCTACTTCCTCTACCAGGGCGTGGTCGATCCGCTGGGCGGCATCAACACGCTGTGGCCGCTGTTCGGCATCTCGAACCAGATGCTGGCCGCCATCGCGCTGACGCTCGGCACCGTGGTGCTGTTCAAGATGAAGCGCGAGCGCTACGCCTGGGTCACCATCCTGCCGACCGCCTGGCTCCTGGTCTGCACGCTGACGGCCGGCTGGCAGAAGATCTTCGACGCGAATCCGAAGGTCGGCTTCCTGGCCCACGCGGCCAAGCTGCAATCGGCCGTCGACGCGGGCAAGGTGATGGCGCCGGCCAAGTCGCTCGAGCAGATGCAGCGCATCATCCTGAACGACACGATCGACGCGGCGCTGGCGGGCCTGTTCATGTTCGTGGTGATCAGCGTGGCGGCCTATGGCGTGCTGGCGGTGCTGCGCGCGCGTCGCGAGGCGCGGCCGACCACCAAGGAAACGCCGTTCGAACCGCTGCCGTCCGCGCAGGCGCTCGGCAGCGGCCGCTGAACCACCGGCACGGGAGGCCCTCATGTTTACCGATCTCGGCGACGAACTGCGCTCGGCTGGGCGCTACCTGGGGCAGGCCTTCCGCCTGATGGTGGGCGTGCCCGACTACGACACCTATGTCGCCCACATGCGCGAGACGCATCCCGACCGCGCGCCGATGAGCTACGAGGAATTCTTCCGCGAGCGGCAGAACGCGCGCTACGGCAGCGGCGCGGGCAAGTGCTGCTGATCATCCTCCGCGCGCGCGGGTAGCCGCCGCGCCGCCATCGCCCGTGGTTCGATCGACTACACGGCCGCGTTCCTCACGCGGCCGTTTTTCTTGCCGGCGAGCTTGCGCCGGCTTCTCCAGGCCGTCCTCGCGGCATATATCGATGCGTGCGCAACGGCTCGTCCCGCGTTTCCGGCGACACCCGCCTCAGGTTTTCCCTTATCGTGCCGTCATACGAATCGAATCCATTTCGTCCGGAGTGCCGTCCCGATGTCCGAAAACCGTTCCGTCCTGCTGCTCGCCGAATCCGACCTGACAGCCGGCGAGCCCCTGCCGTGGCCGCTGTTCGATGCCGGCGGCGCGCCGCTGATGCCGGCCGGCGCGAGCCTCGATGCCGAGGAGATCGCCTTCCTGTTCGCGCGTTTCGCGCCCGCGCGTCGCGCCGATGGCGACGCGCCGCAAGCAGCCCCGCAAGCAGCCCCGCAAGCAGCACCGCAAGCAGCACCGCAAGCGGGCGAGGCGCCGGACGGGGCCGCGCCGTCCGAAGCGGCCCCTGCCGCGCCGCGCCTGAGCCTGCCCGCCGACGCGACGCTTGGCCTGCGCCGGCGCGCGGGTTCGACGCGCCAGATGAGCCGCTTCCGGGTGCTCGGCGTGCATCCGGCCGGGCCGCTGTTCGTGCGGCCCCTGCAGCCGCGCGCGGTGGACCTGACGCCGGGCGAGGCGATCGAGGCGATGGCGATCGGGCAGTCGGCGGTCTACTGGTTCACGGCCTTCGTCGAGGCGGTGGCATTCGAGCCGGCGCCGTACCTGATCCTGTCGGCGCCCGGCAACCTCAAGCGCGTGCGCGAGCGGCGCGATACGCGCGTCGCGGTGCGGCTCGCCGCGCGCTATGTGCTGTCCGGCGCGCAGGGCACGGGGCTGGTGCTCGACGTCAGCGCGAGCGGCCTGTCGATCGCGGTCGACCGGGAGCTGGGCAAGGCGGGGGAGAGCTTGCGGGTCACGCTGCCGGTGGCGGCCAGCGATGGCGCGGTGGAAGCGCTGACGCTGACCGGCAGCCTGCGCGGGCTGACGCATCAGCCCGAGGCCGAGCCGGCCTGGCTTCATCATGTCGCGCTCGACGCGATGGCCGAGGCGGAAATCACGCGCCTGAAGGCGGCGCTGTTCGACTGGTCCCTGTCCGCCTGAGCGGTTTGCCTGTTGTGTTATCCGCCTGGGTCCTCGATCCGGGCGCCGGCCGCGAGGCGGGTGGCGAAGCCCGGTGATGCGCGATGGCGGCGCTGCCGCGCCATCGTCGTCCCTTTCCTGTGTCAGTGTGCCCGGCGCGTGCTGCGCGCCGCGGCCTCGAGCCGGCCTTCCTGCCAGACGTCGGCGAGCCGGCTGCCGAGGCGATACGGATTCGGTCGGCGCGCGAAGTAGTCGGCCACGCCCTGGCGATAGGCGCCGTAGAGCGTGAGCGGCGGCAGGTCGACGCCGGGCAGTGCCTCGGCGCGAACCGGCGCTGCGCTGCGCGATTCCATGATCAGCGTATCGCCGTCGATCACGTCAAAGTCGTTGATATCCAGCAGCGGGTGGGCGACGCCTGCGATGTCCATGTGAAGCTCCACATACGTGGTGATTGGCGGTGTTGCAGGCTTTTATGCAATAAGGATGCCAATCGAAAAAAACGTGTGGAATCAAGGCCTGGCTTTAACAAATGGGCTGGCGCGCGGTGGTGGTGTTACGTCCGCGTAACGTGACGTGAGGCGGTGACGTGAGGCGGTGACGCGAGGCGGTGACGTGAGGCGGTGACGCGAGGCGCCGGGGATGGCGACATCGACGCGGCGGGAGGGAGCGACGGAAGGGGACGAGGGGCTGCGCAGGATCGTCGAGGCCGTGGCAGCCATCGAGGCCGCGCGGACAAAAAGAGACCGCTCGCGAGGAGCGGTCTGCTAATCGTCTCAACTCTGCAGGTTGGGCACCTAGGGGCAGCGCCCAACGAATCCATTGTGTCCCATGACAGGCGGTTTGGATATGCGCTGGCGCTTATTTTCACGGCAATGTCTGTCGCATGTCGTGTTTTGGCGGCTGCGTGTCGCGCCGGTCCGGATCGCGCCGTGCCGCTGTTTCAGAGCACGCCCAGCGCATGCAGCGTCGCGAACAGCGCCGCGCCGCCGGCGATCAGCACCAGCGCGTTGACGCGGGTGCGCATCACCAGCGCGGTGGACACCAGCGCCGTGGCGATCGCGATCCAGCCGCCGTCGAGCCCCTGCACCAGCGTATAGACGGCCGCCAGGATCAGGCCCGCCGCCACCGGCCGCAGGCCCGCCTGCAGCGCGAGCTGCCAGGGCGCGTCGTGGTGCCGCGAGGTCATGTGGGCCACTGCGATCATCAGGAAGGCGGTCGGGCCGAACAGCGCGAGCGTGGCCACCAGCGCGCCGGCCACGCCGCCCACCTGGAAGCCCACCAGGGTGGCGAGCAGCGAGCCGGGGCCCGGCGCCAGGCGGGCGATCGCGAAATCGTTGACGAATTGCGCGTGCGTCATCCAGTGGTGGACGTCGACCACCTGCCGCTGCATGTCGGCGATGATGGTCTGGCCGCCGCCGACGGTGGCCACCGACAGCGGCGCGAACATGGCGAACAGCGCGTAGAGAGTACGGGACATGGTGCCGGCCTCAGTCGCCGCCGCCGCGCCGCAGGCGCCGGTACTCGTAGCCGACGTTGAGCACGCCGGCCGTCAGCACGGTCCACAGCACCGGCACCTTGAACACCGCCACCGCCACGAAGGTGGCCGCGAACACCGCGTAGGGCACCACGCGGCGCGGCAGGCGGCGCGCGGCCGTGAGCGCCATCGACAGCGACAGGCCGATCGCGGCGGCGGCCGCGCCGGCCAGCGCGATGTGCGCGATCGGGTAGCGCGTGATCTCGGCGAACAGCAGGCCGAGCAGCACGATCACCACGGCGGGCGGGAAGATGATGCCGCAGAAGCCGGCGATCGCGCCGGGCCAGCCGCGCAGCCGGTAGCCGACCCAGATCGCCAGGTTCTTCACGTTGACGCCGGGCAGCGCCTGCGACAGCGCCAGGCCGTCGAGGAATTCCTGCTCGCTGAGCCAGCCGCGATCCTGGACGAACTCGCGCATGAACCAGCCGCTCAGGCCGCCGCCGAAGCTGGTCAGGCCGATGCGGGAAAAGATCAGGAACAGGCCGAGGGTGGTCGGCCGCTGCGGGTCGGGCGTGCTGGCTGTCATCGGGAACCGGGCGGGCGGTGGCGGGCGGGGCGAAGTGCGGCTGCCTGCGTGCCGCACCGGCCGACGATAGCATCGCGGCGCGCCGGGCGGCAATCCGGGATGGTCGCGGGCAGGCGCGGCGCGGGCCGCGTCTTGCCGTCTCTTGCCGCCTTTTGCCGCCTCGCCGGGCCTTATCGTGCCGGGCGACGGCGCTTGGGCGGCCGATCCGGTGTCGCGGCGTCGCGCGCGGCGGCCGGCGTGTCGCCTGCCGTTCTCGTCCTCGCCCCCGGCGCGGCTCCCGGCGCCGGCAGCACGCGCGGCTGGGCGAACTCCCCCGCGATGAAATCCACGAAGCTGCGCACCCGCGCCGACATCTGCAGGCGCCGCGGATAGACGGCATAGATATCGGCGGCCGGCGTTTCGTAGCCCGGCAGCACCAGCACCAGGCGCCCGTCGGCCAGGTAGTCGTGGATATCCCATTCGGCGCGCATCAGGATGCCGTGCCCGTCGAGCGCCCACTTGACGGCGATCTCGCCGTCGTTGGTGGTGAGGCTGCCGCCGATGCGCACCGCCTCGGTGGCGCGTGCGGCGCCGCGTGCCTGGGTCAGCCGCCAGACGCCGTAGGCCTCGTCGCCCTGGCGGATGCCGATGCAGTTGTGGCGCGCCAGGTCGGCCGGCTTGCGCGGCATGCCGCGCTCGGCCAGGTAGGCGGGCGAGGCGCACAGCAGCCGCCGGTTCGGCGCGAGGCGCCGCGCCACCACGCGCGTGTCGGGCGGCTCGCCGAAGCGGATGCAGACGTCGAAGCTGTCGTCGGTGAGCGGCGGCGGTGTGACCGACAACTGCAGCTGCACCTCCACCTCGGGATAGCGCCGCGCGTAGCGCGAGATGGCGGGGCCCACCGCGCTGCGCCCGAAGCCGAGCGTGGCGTTCACGCGCAGCAGGCCGCGCGGCCGGTCGTTCGAGCGCGACAGCAGCTCGCCCAGTTGCTCGATCTCGTCGAGGATGCGCCGCGCGCGCTCCAGGTAGACCTCGCCCTCGGGCGTGAGCGCCATGCGCCGGGTGGTGCGGTTGACCAGCGCGACGCCGGCGCGCTGCTCCATCTGCGCCAGCCGCTTGCTGACCGCGGCCGGCGTCAGGCCCAGCTCGCGCGCGGCGGCGCTGAGGCTGCCGGAGGCGGCCAGCGTCGAGAAGAAGGCCAGGTCGGCGGGCTGGACGGCATCGCTCACGTCGCTCACTTGTGAATGGAAGTTAAAGATGCTTTGAGTCTAGCACCGGTTTTCGCGGCGGCCGGCGCGTTACCGTCTGTCCACCAACAGACAGTCAATCGGAGACACTCGCATGAAGACCTACCGGATCGCCACCATTCCCGGCGACGGCATCGGCAAGGAAGTGATTCCCGCCGGCCGCCGCGTGCTCGAGGCGCTGGCCGCCGCCGACGCCGGCTTTCGCTTCGACTTCGAGGATTTCGACTGGGGCGCCGACTACTACCGCCAGCACGGCGTGATGATGCCGGCCGACGGCCTCGACGCGCTGCGCGACAAGGACGCGATCCTGTTCGGCTCGGCCGGCGACCCCGACGTGCCCGACCACATCACGCTGTGGGGCCTGCGCCTGAAGATCTGCCAGGGCTTCGACCAATACGCCAACGTGCGGCCGACGCGGATCCTGCCCGGCATCGACGCGCCGCTCAAGCGCTGCGGCCCGGGCGACCTCGACTGGGTGATCGTGCGCGAGAACTCGGAAGGCGAATACGCGGGCGTGGGCGGGCGCGTGCACCAGGGCCACCCGATCGAGGCGGCCACCGACGTGTCGATGATGACGCGCGCCGGCGTCGAGCGGATCATGCGCTTCGCGTTCCGGCTCGCGCAGTCGCGGCCGCGCAAGCTGCTGACGGTGATCACCAAGAGCAATGCGCAGCGCCACGCGATGGTGATGTGGGACGAGATCGCCGCCCAGGTCGCCAGGGAATTCCCGGACGTGAAGTGGGACAAGGAGCTGGTCGACGCCTCCACGGCACGCATGATCAATCGCCCGGCCTCGCTCGACACCATCGTCGCCACCAACCTGCACGCCGACATCCTCAGCGACCTGGCCGCCGCGCTGGCCGGCAGCCTGGGCATCGCGCCGACCGGCAACATCGATCCCGAGCGCCGTTATCCCTCGATGTTCGAGCCGATTCACGGCTCGGCCTTCGACATCATGGGCAAGGGCATCGCCAACCCGATCGGCACCTTCTGGTCGGTGGTGATGCTGCTCGAGCACCTGGGCGAGCCCGAGGCGGCCGCGCGCGTGATGCGCGCCGTCGAGGCGGTGACCGCGAACCCGGCGCTGCATACCGGCGATCTCGGCGGGCAGGCCCGCACCGAGCAGGTGACCGAGGCGGTCTGCGCGCTGGTGGCGCACGGCGCGGCGGTGGCCGCCTGAGCAAGCCGCAGGCGGCGCGCCCCGGCTGCACGGCGGCGAGGGCGCGCCGCTATCGCGATCAGGGCCGAGCAGGATCGACGAGAGCCCGACGCACCCGAACATCCGGCCCGCGGCGCGATGCCGTGCCGCGTGGCCGCAGGAGACATGCATGCAAACCGATCTCGAGCGCCGCGTCACCCGCAAGCTCATGTGGCGGATCATTCCGTTCGTGATGCTGCTTTACTTCGTCAGCTTCCTGGACCGCGTCAACGTCGGCTTCGCCGCGCTGACCATGAACGCCGAGCTGGGCCTCACGCCCACCGCCTTCGGCCTGGGCGGCGGGCTGTTCTTCATCGGCTACTTCCTGTTCGAGGTGCCGTCCAACCTGATCCTCAGCAAGGTCGGCGCGCGCGTCTGGATCGCGCGCGTGATGATCTCCTGGGGCATCGTCTCGGCGGCCTCGGCGCTGGTCACCGGGCCGGCCAGCTTCTACTCGGTGCGCTTCCTGCTCGGCGTGGCCGAGGCGGGCTTCTTCCCCGGCATCATCTACTACCTCGCGCAGTGGTTCCCGACGCGCCAGCGCGCGGTCGCGGCGGCCTGGTTCATGGCGGCCGCGCCGATCTCGACGGCGCTCGGCTCGCCGCTGTCGGGCGCGATCATGCAGCTGCCGCCGATGTTCGGCCTGGCCGACTGGCAACTGCTCTACGTGATCGAGGCGGTGCCGGCGGTGATCCTCGGCTTTGTGGTGCTGCGCGCGCTGACCGACCGGCCCGCCGACGCGCGCTGGCTGACCGACGAGGAACGCGCCTGGCTGATCGACAAGCTCCGCGGCGAATCCGATGCGCGCCAGGCGCGCGTGGGCCACACCATCGGCCCGATCGCCGCGCTGCGCGACCCGCGCGTGCTGGCGCTCGCGCTGATCTACTTCGGCACCTCGGCCGGGCTCTACACGCTCGGGCTGTGGGCGCCGCTGATCATCCGCCAATACGGCTTCGGCAGCCTGCAGACCGGCTTGCTGAACGCGATCCCGAGCGTGCTCGCGGTGGTGGCGATGATCCTCTGGGCGCGCCATTCGGATCGCAGCGGCGAGCGCACCTGGCACGTGGTGATTCCCTGCGCGCTGGCCTGCGTCGGCTTCGTGTTCGCGGGCGGCTCGAGCACCATCGTCGGCGTGATCGCCGCGCTGGTGGTCGTCAATGTCGGCATCAGCGCCGCCAAGGCGCCGCTGTGGGCGATGCCGAGCCTGTTCCTGTCGGGCTCGGGCGCGGCGGCCGGGATCGCGATGATCAACTCGATCGGCAACCTCGGCGGCTTCGTCGGGCCGTTCGCGATCGGCTGGCTCAAGGGCGTGACGGGCGGTTACGCGGCCGGCCTCTACGTGGTGGGCGCGAGCCTCGCGCTGTCGGCGGTGCTCACCCTGGTGCTGGCCCGGCAGTCGCGGCAGGCGGCGCCGGCGGCTGGCGCGGCCGCGCTCGCGGCGGGGCGGCGCGAGCGCTGAGCCACCGACTCGCCGGATCGAAAGCGGGCGGCGCCGGAAGCGGTGCCGCCCGTTGCGCATGCCGGCCCATGAATGGTGACGAGCGGGTCGCGATTTCACTTGTTTTCGATTCCGTTCGCGAATCGGAAAACATAGGTAATTGTTAATCGAGGATTTTTCGTCCCGAGGAGCGGCGATTATCTCGATCTTCGTTTCCAAAATAAAAACGACCGGCGCCGGCATTGAGTAAATCGCACGAAGCCAGTGCCTGCAAGGCTTTCGTCCGGATCGAGATTGCCGTTGGTGTGATTGTTTTCGTTGATTTCCGTCGATCCCGCTCCTACTATCCATTCAAACAAAATCCTGAATCCGTCCACCGGCGAATCGCTCGACGATTTACCGGATCTCGAATCCGGACGATTCCTGTCGATCAGGCATTCGCATTTCCCGTTTGATGTCGAAGGACGCGCGCCGCGCATCTTGCCGCGTCGCGCATGCAGACGGCCGTGCCCGCGATCTGCCGTGGGCCACGGATTTCGTGAAAAGCCAGGAGGGACCACAGGATGTCGAACACCACACGCCGCGATTTTCTGATGACGGCCGGGGCAGCCGTCGGCGCATCGATGCTCATGCTGAACGGCAAGCGCGTGTTTGCCGAGGAGGCCGCGAACGCGGCGGCGGCGCGCTACCGCCGCTACAACGTGACCAGCGCCGACGGCCAGCGCATGCTGCGCAGCTATGCGCGCGGCATCGCCGCGATGCTCGCGCTGCCGGCCACGCATCCGCAGAACTGGTTTCGCAACGCCTTCATCCACATGATGGATTGCCCGCACGGCAACTGGTGGTTCTATGTCTGGCACCGCGGCTACATCGGCTATTTCGAGCAGACCATCCGCAACCTGAGCGGCGACGCCTCGTTCGCGCTGCCCTATTGGGACTGGACGCAATTGCCCGAGATCCCGGCCGCGATGTTCGACGGCGTGCTGACGCCGACCGACGCCGCCTACGTGCCCTACACGGGCAACCTGGCGCGCTTCACGAGCTTCATCCAGCCGGCGCTGCAGGACTACTGGAATAACCGGCTCACCGGCTTCCAGCGCGCCCAGCAGCGCGCGCGGGGCTATGCCGTGTTCAACCAGCTCTGGGACGACGTGACGGGCTTCAGTGCCTCGATGAACGCCGGCATCTCGGGCAACATGGCCTATGCGATCACCTGCGGCGCTCGCTACCTGTCGCGCGACAATCCGAAACTCGACTCGAAGACGGCCTACGACGTGTCGCCCGGCGTGATCCGCTCCGGGCTGCAGCCGACGCTGTTCTACAGCCCCGACATCGGCAACAGCTTCACCAGCTCGCGCACCAGCTCGCATGTGATCCAGCCCGACGGCACCACCCAGTTCTCGATCCTCGAGGGCCTGCCGCACAACAAGGTGCATAACTACATCGGCGGCGTCGGGCCGGTGTCGCCGGGGCCGTTCGGCAACATGACCAACTTCCTCTCGCCGGTCGACCCGATCTTCTTCCTGCATCACGCCAACATGGACCGGCTGTGGGACGTCTGGACCCGCAAGCAGCTCGCCTACGGGCGGCCGACGCTGCCCACCGGGGCCGACTGGAATTCGTTCGCCTCGGACCCGTTCCTGTTCTACGTGAATGGCGCGGGCCAATACGTATCGGGCTCGGCGGGCGACTACGTGAACATGTCGAAGTTCGACTACGACTACCAGCCGGGCTTCGGCCTGGATGCCGGCGAGCAGCGCGAGCGGGCGGCGCGCAAGGCGCTGGGCCTGAAGGGCGTGCTCAGCGCCTCGGGCGCGTCGGTGGCCGTGCCGACCGAGCTGATCCGCTCGTATCTCGGCGACGAGCAGCAGCCGGCGCCGATCGCGAGCATCACGCTGCCGCGTCCGGAAGGCGATTCGATCGATCGCGAGTTCGACGTGCTGGTCAACGCCCCCGCCGACGTCACCCGGGTCGAGGCCGACAGCCCGTATTACGCGGGCACGGTCGCGTTCTTCGGGCCGACCATGCACGGCATGAAGATGGCGCACGACGCGACCTTCGCCTTGCCGCTGCCGAGGGCGCTCGGCGCGTTCGCCAACCTGAGCGGCGCCGCCGCGAGCGCGAGACTGGACGTCAGGGTGGTCCCGTCGGGGGCGGCCGGCGGCAAGCCGCTGCCCTTGCGCGGGCTGTCGGTGCAGACGCAGGAGCAGTAGCGTGCGGCGAGGCGCGGCCGGCTGGCTCGCGCTGGCCGTGACGATCGGGCTGGCGCCGGCGGCCGGCGCGCAGCCCGGCGGGGCCGGCGTGCTGACGAGCGACGGCAGCGTGGTGCTGCGACTGCCGCGGCCGCCGCGAGCGGACGCCGCGGGCCGGGCGTGGGTGCTCG